>DATBBI010000134.1:0-11870 GCA_036271115.1 Trebonia sp. | reverse complement strand
GCGATCCGCCGCGAGCTGGCGGCCGGGGCGCCGGAGGCGCCAGGGGTGCCGGGCGCGAACGCGGCGGGGAAGGCGGCGCCGAGTGCCGCGGTGATCGCCACGTTCGCCATCACGAGGGCCACGCTGACCAGCCACACTCCGCCGACGGCGGCGAGCGCGAGCACCGCCGGGTGCTGCCACTGGGACGCGCCGTACAGCGCCCAGGGACCGCCGAGCCCCTGGTAGGACCTGATCCACTCCGGGATCAGCCAGCAGCTCGGGACCACGATGAAGGCCGCGGCGAAGCGCGGCCACGACACCGGCGGCCGAAGCAGCCGGCGGACGGCGACCGCGAACGGCGACCACATCCAGCCCATCACCGCGCCGAGCAGCACCAGGCCAGGCCCGAGTTCCGGCGCCATCCAGTACAGCATCGCGATCAGGTACGCGGCGCCGAACCACCAGCCGCGCGCGATCGCCTCTTTAGTGGTTTCCGCGCGGGTGAACAGCGCCATCGCGGGCACCAGGCCGAGCCACGCCAGGTACGACAGGCTCGGCGCCGGGAACAGCACGATCGCGGGGATGCCGCCCGCCAGGAACGACAGCCACCGTACCGGGTAGCGAAATGGTCTGGTGAGCGCCCTGCGCAACGTCACAACTCCATTGTGGCGCACGCGCAGGGCACCCGGGTCGGCGTAGGAGTTACGAGCGGGCGGCGGCTTCCTCCAATGCGCGCTTGACCAGGACGCGGGCCAGGTGCTCGCGATAGGCCTTGCTCGCATTGATGTCGGACCCGGCGCTGGTCCCCTCCGCGGCCAGCGCGGCCGCGTCGGCGATCGAGGCGCCCGACGCGAGCGCGTTCTCCACCGCGGTGGCGCGCAGCGGCGTCGATCCCATGTTGACCAGCGCGACCGCCTGTCCCTGTACGGCGACGCCCACGATTGCCCAGTCGATCGCTCGTTTGGTGAACTTCTGGAACCCCCAGGCGGCCGGCCTGGCCGGCTTGGGCACCTGGATCTCGGTGAGCAGGTCGCCCGGCTCGAGCGCGGTCTCGAAGATGCCGCGGAAGAACTCCGCGGCGGGCACCGTCCGCGTCCCGTCCTGGCCGCGGATGACGAACGAGGCGTCCAGCGCCAGCAGCGCGGCCGGCAGGTCGGAGGCCGCGTCGCCGTGCGCGACCGAGCCGCCGATCGTGCCGCGGTGCCGGATCTGCGGATCGCCGACGGCTTCGGCCGTGTGCGCGAGCAGCGGCACGTCGGACGCGAGCAGCGACGCATGAGCGACGTCGTGGTGCCTGGTCAGCGCGCCGACCGCCACGTACGTTCCCGCATCGCGCACGTACGCGAGCTCCGGGATCCTGCCCAGGTCGATCAGCACGCCCGGCGCGGCGAACCGCAGCTTCATCAGCGGCAGCAGCGAGTGGCCGCCTGCCAGGTACTTCGCGTCCTCGCCGTGCTCGGCCGCCAGCCCGAGGGCCTCGTCGACCGACGTGGCCCGCACGTAGGTAAACGCTGGTGGGATCACTTGCCAGCCTCCGCTGCGGCGAGCGCCGCCCTGACGATGTTGTGGTAGCCGGTGCAGCGGCAGATGTTGCCCTCGAGGCCGGTCCGCACCTCCGCCTCGGTCGGCGACGGGTTCTCCTTCAGCAGCGACACGATCGCCATGACCATGCCGGGCGTGCAGAACCCGCACTGCAGGCCGTGCTCCTGGTGGAAGGCCTCCTGCACGGCGTGCATGTGGCCGTCGGCAGCCAGCCCCTCGAGGGTCGTCACCGACTGCCCGTCCGCCTGGGCGGCGAGCATCGTGCACGACTTCACCGACTCGCCGTCGAGCAGCACGGTGCAGGCGCCGCAGGACGTCGTCTCGCAGCCGATGTTGGTCGCGGTGAGGTCCGCCACGTCGCGCAGGAAGTGCACGAGCAGCATGCGGTCCTCGACGTCCGCGGTAATTTCCTTGCCGTTGACGGTCAGTTCGACCTTCACTTCGCGCTCGCCTTCTGTGCTTCGGAGATGGCGGTCCACACCCGTTCCGGGGTCATCGGCATGTCGATGTGCCGGACGCCGAGGTGCGACACGGCGTCGATCACCGCGTTGTGCACCGCCGGCGTGGATCCGATCGTGCCGGCCTCGCCGATGCCCTTGACACCGAGCGGGTTCACCGGGGTCGGCGTCTCGCTGGTGAGCAGCTCGAACGACGGCAGCTCCGCGGCGGTGATCGCGGCGTAGTCCGCGAGCGTGGAGGTCAGCGGGTTGCCGTCCGCGTCGTAGAGGACCTCCTCGCACAGCGCCTGCGCCGCGCCCTGGGCGATGCCGCCGTGCCGCTGGCCCTCCATCAGGACCGGGTTCAGCACCGGGCCAGCGTCGTCGGCGGTGATGTGCCGCAGCAGCGTCACCTTGCCGGTCTCGGTGTCCACCTCGACGACCGACAGGTGCGTGCCGAACGGGAACGTCGGGCGGTCGGCGGTGAACCGCACGTTGGCGACGATCAGCCCGCCGTCGGCGTGTTCCGCGACCTGCGCCCAGGTCAGCGACTTGTCCGGGTCGCCGGCGATGTGCCAGGTGCCGGTGTCAGCGTCGAGCACGACGTCCGCTTCCGCGGCCTCGAACAGCGCGGCCGCGTTCCTTGCCGCCTCCTCCTTGACCTCGATCGCCGCTTTGTGCACGGCCGACCCGCCCAGCTGAAGCGAGCGGGAGGCGTAGGTGCCCACGCCGTCCGGGACAAGGTCGGTGTCGCCGTGGATGACCTCGATCTTGTCCATCGGGATGCCGGTCTCGCTCTGCAGGATCATCGCGAACGCCGTGTGGTGCCCCTGACCGTGCGCCGACGACCCGGTGTACAGGGTCGCGGTACCGTCGTCGTGCACCTCGACCTTCGCGGTCTCCCCGGCGCCGCCGTCGGCGGCGGTGATCTCCACGTAGCTAGCCAGTCCGAGGCCGAGCTGCTTCGTCTCGCCCGCCTCCCGGCGGCGCTGCTGGTCGGCCCGCAGCGACGCGTAGTCCGCCGCGCCGAGGACCTTCTCGAGAGCCGCCTCGTACTCGCCGGTGTCGTACGGCGCGCCGGCCTTGGTGACGAACGGGAACTGGTCCGGCTTGATGAAGTTGACCTTCCGGACCTCGGCCGGGTCGAGCCCCGCCGCGGCGGCGAACCAGTCCACGGCGCGCTCGATCGTGGCCGCGGCCTCCGGCCGGCCAGCGCCGCGGTAGGCGGCGATCGGCGCCGTGTTGGTGACCACGACCTTGTAGTCGGCCTGCACCGCGGGGATGTCGTAGACGCCTGGCGCCATCAGGTTGGTCAGCATCGGCAGGAACCCGCTCATCCGCGGGAACGCGCCGGCGTCCTGGATGACGTCGAGCCGGTAGGCCTTGATCTTCCCGTCCCGGTCGCCGCCGATCTTGATGTGGTGCAGCTGTGCGCGGCCCTGCGTCATCGCCATCAGGTTCTCGTTGCGGGTCTCCACCCAGCGCACCGGCCTGCCGGTGTGCTTCGCGGCCCACGCGACGACGATCTGCTCCCTGTCGACGCCGATCTTGGCGCCGAACCCGCCGCCCACGTCGGGCGCGACCACCCGGATCGCGTCGGGCGGCAGCCCGATCGCGGTGAAGATCAGCCGGGCGAGCTGGGCGTTCTGCGTCGATGCCCAGACGGTGAGCTTGCCGTCCTTGAATGCTGCGGCCGTCGCGCGGCCCTCCATCGGCAGGCAGGCGACCCGCTGGTTGACGATGTCACCCTCGACCACGACGTCGCAGCCGTCGAACACGCTGTCGTCGCTGATGTCCCTGCCGCCCTTGACGCAGACGTTGGTGCCCGTGTCGGGGAACAGCAGGCTGTCGCCGGTGAGCGCGCCGTCGATCGTGGTGACCGCGGGCAGCACGTCATAGTCCACGCTGACTAGTTCGGCCGCGTCCTCGCCCTGGTACGTGCTGTCGGTGAGCACGATCGCCACCGGCTCGCCGACGAACCGCACCCGGTCCACCGCGAGCAACGGCTCGGCCCACTTCCCGCCGAGCGGCACCGGCCCCTCGGCAGGCGGCTCGTCAGGTCCTGGGACCTCACCGCCCGGCGGCTCGGACGCGGGCAGGTCGGTCATGTCCGCCGCGGTCAGCACCGCGACGACGCCCGGCTGCGCGAGCGCCTCCGACTTGTCTATGCCAGTTATCAGCGCATGCGCCACCGTCGCACGAACGAAGGTGGCTCGCACCGCACCTGCCAGCTCAGGTTCCCGCAGGTCGTCTACGTAGACGCCACCCGCGGTCAACAGCCGCGGGTCCTCCGTCCGGATGACCCGCGTGCCAAGAATGCTCATAAATCCTCCGCTGCTACGGCCTTCCACGCGAACTTACACCGAACGATGAAGCCACTTCTAGCCTGTGCTACGCAAAGTTACATTCAGGGCCTTGTGACCAAAACACGAGGTAGACGCGGTGTTCTTGTGGTCACATTGTGACCACCAAACAAATCGGCGCTGGTGGCGCATATACGATCGGCGACGGCAAGAAAGGGGCAGGAAACGCATCCCGACGCGGCCGCTGAAGCCATTTCGGTGGCAGCCCTGGTCATCGTCCTCGGCTGGGCTGTGTGGCGGCCGCGCGGCTGGCCCGAGGCGGTCGCCGCGGTGCCCGCCGCGCTGCTCGTGATCGCCACTGGCGCGATCTCGGCGCACGACGCGGGCGAGCAGGCCAGGCGGCTCGGGCCGGTGATCGGCTTCCTCGCCGCGGTGCTCGTTCTCGCGCAGCTGTGCGATGACGACGGGCTGTTCCGCGCCTGCGGCGCGTGGCTGGCCCGCGCGGCGGCGGGGCGGCCGCAGCGGCTGCTCGCCCTCGTGTTCGCGGTGGCGGCGGTGACCACCGCCGTGCTGAGCCTGGACGCGACGGTGGTCTTGCTCACCCCGGTGGTGTTCGCGACCGCCGCCCGGCTAGAGGCGCGGGCCAGACCGCACCTCTACGCCTGCACCCACCTGTCGAACTCCGGGTCGCTGCTGCTCCCGGTGTCGAACTTGACGAACCTCCTGGCGTTCGCGGCCAGCGGCCTGTCATTCGGCCGGTTCGCCGGGCTGATGGCGCTGCCATGGCTCGGGGTCATCGGCACCGAGTACGTGGTCTTCAGGCGGTTCTTCGCAGCCGACCTGGCGGCAGGGGGCCGACCCGTACGCGACGGAGGCGCGCCGGAGGTCCCGGTGTTCACGCTGGCGGTCGTGGCCGCTACGCTCGCCGGATTCGTGCTCGCGTCGGCGGCGGGCGTCAACCCGGCCTGGGCCGCGCTGGCCGGCGTGGTCGTGCTCGGCGTACGGGCCCTCAAGCGGTCCCGCACCAGCGTCGCCGCGCTGGCGCGGGCGGCGGATGTGCCGTTCCTGCTGTTCGTGCTCGGCCTCGGGATCGTGGTCGCGGCGGTGACCGGCAACGGGCTCGGCAGCGCGCTGCGTCCGCTGGTGCCGACCGGGACCTCACTGGCTGCCCTGCTCGGCGCCGCCGCGCTCGCCGCCGTGCTGGCCAACGTGATCAACAACCTGCCCGCCGTGCTGATCCTGCTGCCGCTGGCCGCGCCGGCGGGGCCGGGCGCCATCCTCGCCATCCTGCTCGGGGTCAACATCGGCCCGAACCTCACCTACACCGGATCGCTGGCCACCCTGCTGTGGCGGCGGGTCCTCCGCCAGCACGGGTCAGGCCCGTCGCTGTGGGAATTCACCCGGCTGGGCCTCCTCACCGTGCCCGCCGGCCTTGCCATCGCGGTGCTCGCCCTGTGGGCGGCGCTGCACGCACTCGGAGGCTGACCACATGCCCGACACCGAAGCCGCGACCGTCATCTGGATCACCGAGGGAACCTGGCAGGCCAGCGTCGATGCGGCGCTGCGTTTCGTCCAGCCCGGCGCCCCGATCACCCTGCTGCACGTCACCCCCGCCGAGCTATCGGATGCCGCGCACGGCGCCTACCTGGGACTGTTCGGCCGCGCCCGCCCCGACCGCGACCCCGGCCCGCACGTCGCCAAGTTGGCCGCGCAATCCGCCGCCGGCCTGCTCGACGCCGCCACCGCCCGCCTCGGCCGGCCGGCAGGCCGGATCGAGCGCACCGGCAACCCCGAACGAGAAGTGGTCACCGCGGTGGCCGACGCCGCCCTGCTCATCGTGGCCAGGGACGGCGACCGCTCTCGCCTGGGCCCCAAAAGCCTGGGAAAGGCGACCCGCTTCGTCGTCGACCACGCGCCCTGCCCGGTCCTGGTCGTCTGGCCGGAACCCGCCCCGGCGGTGGCCACCATCCCGCCTCCGCCACCGCGCCCGCCGGACCGGCCAAAGTCCCCAGGCCCGTAGGCAAAGCGGCCGGTCCTGCCCGGCCGCGCACACAGCCACGACGTTTCTTGCTGTTATCAGCGGAAAATTCGGCCGTTGGGCAACTTCCCATCAGCTATGACCACTTTCGTGTCCGATTTGTCCGTAATATCCCTACGGAACTGATGGGAAGATGCGCGGAGGCGGGTCAGCGCGGATGGGGTCAGCGGTGGGCGGGGGCGTCAGCAGGGCGAGGACGGGTCAGCGGGGGCGGGACGGGCTAGCGCGGGCGGGTGAGCCGGGAAGGTGGGGTGCGCGGTGCCGACTCGCGCCTTGCGGGCGGGTGAGCCGGGAAGGTGGGGTGCCGTGATGCCGGCTCGTGCCTTGTGAGCGGGCGGGCCCCAGAGTTATCGTTGCCTGAGTCAACGGTTTTCGTTGACTCAGGCAACCGAGACGAGGGGCGCCATGAGCGAGGATCTCGCTGGGCAGGTCGCGACCGTGCGGGCGTTCAACCGCTTCTACACCAACGTCATCGGGCTGGTGCACGGCAGGTACCTGGACATGCCGTACTCGCTCACCGAGGCGCGGCTGCTGTATGAGATGGCGCGGCGCGACGTCACGCAGGTGGCGGACCTGCGGCGCGCCCTGGACATCGACGCGGGGTACCTGAGCCGCGTGCTCGGCCGGTTCGAGGCCGACGGCCTGGTGACCAGGCAGCGCTCGGCGGCCGACGCCAGGCGGCAGGATGTCGCGCTGACCAGCGCGGGCCTGGCGGCCGCGGCGGAGCTGGACGCGAGGTCCGACAGCCAGGTCGGCGAGCTGCTCGCCGGGGTGGACCGGCCCAGGCTGGTCACCGCCATGCGGGAGATCACCGACCTGCTCGGCGAGGACGGCGCGGACGCCCCGCCCCGGGCGCGGACCGTGGTGCTCCGCGCGCCAGGGCCCGGCGATCTCGGCTGGGTGCTGCAGCGGCACGGCGCCATTTACGCGGCGGAGTACAACTGGAACTCGGAGTTCGAGGCGTATGTCGCGCGGATCATCGCCGGCTTCCTGACGGACCCGCGGCGCTCCGCGGGCTGGATCGCAGAACTGGACGGGGTTCCCGCCGGGTTCGTGTGCTGCGTGCCCGAGGACGACGCCGTGGCGCGGCTGCGGCTGCTGCTCGTGGAGGACTGGGCCCGCGGCCTCGGCATCGGCGGCCGGCTCGTCGACGAGGTGCTGCGGTTCGCCCGGCAGGCCGGCTACGAACGGATGGTGCTGTCCACCGTCAGCGTCCTCGCCAGCGCCCGGCGGATCTACCAGCGGGCCGGCTTCACGCTCGTCCGCGAGGAACCCGAGCACAGCTACGGACACGACCTCATCGGGGAGGACTGGGCGCGATCGCTCTCCGGGTAGCGGCGGCCCGCGCTACCCTGGCGTAGCCGGGGGCGCCGGCCGAGTCGATATGGGCTGCCATGACACTCGCTGTCCGCGACGCGGACGCCCTCGTGTTCGCCGCCGACATGTACGGCATCCAGCTTGACCAGCTCGCCGCCCTGACCGGTGGCGACCGGTCCGCGCGCGCCGCGGCTAAGCGGTGGCGCGACCTCGGGTACGCCGAGACCGGCAGGCTCTCCGAAGGGCCGGCCTGGCTGTGGGCGACGAGGGCGGGCCTCGCCGCCTGCGGCCGTGAGTACCAGGCCAGGAAGCCGGCGCAGCCCCAGCTCGCACACATCAGGGCGGTCGCCGCGGCGCGGATCGCCCTCGAGACGACCGGCGCCTACCGGCGGGCGAGCGCGTTCTGGCGGTGCGAGCGCCGCATCCGCGCCCGGCACGGGCGAGGGATCAGGCAGCACCTGCCGGACGGCGAGGTGCACTGGCCGGACAGCGCCCCTGTCGCGTGGGCCGGCGAGTGCTGGGCTATCGAGGCCGAGGTCACGCCGAAGACCGTCGCCCGCACCACCGCGATCATGCGGGAGATCCTGGCCCGCACCGGGGACTACGGCTGCCCGGCCGCCGAGGCCGCGGTTCTCGGGCGGCCGCCCAGACACGCCCGTGCGCTGTACCTCTGCTCCCCCGCCGCGCTGTCCGTCGTGCTGAAGGCCCGCGCGGCGCTCGGCCCGCTCGCCGCCAGGATCGAAGTCCGCGACCTCCCGCCGGGAGCGCAGCTGTGACCGCGGTGCGCGATCGGCAAACGCGGTCGATGGGCCATCCACCGCCTTCTAGGGGGGTCGATGGACCATTGACCCCCTTCGCCGTGACGGGGCCGCCATGAGGCGCGAGCGTGACCGGTACGTCAGGCATCCCGTGCGCCGCGCGCTGGCGCGCGGGCTCTGGCGGCTGCTCGGGCTGGCCGCGCTCGCGGCGGCCGCGGTGGCGCTGGCACCCGTGACGCTCGCCGCCGCGACCGCGGCGGCGGCCGGCTGGTGGCGCGGCTGGCCGCCGCGCCGGCTGTACGTGACGGCCGCCTGGTGCCTGCCGATGACCGCCGCCTGGCTGGCCGCGGTCGCGGCCTGGCCGGCCGGCGGCCTGGCCGCCGCTCCCCCGGCCGGAGCGCTGCCGCCCGGCGTCGGTCCCGGGCCGTGGTGGCTGCGGCTCACGGCCGCGCCGTACCGGGCCTGGCTCGCGTCGTGGCAGCTCGCCGCCCACGGGCACCTGGCCGCCGCCGCGGTCGCTGCCGCGCCGCCCGCCGTCCCGCTCGGCATCCTGGCGGGCGGGCTGGCGTGGCAGTACCGGCTGTTCCGGATGCGAACCGGCGCGGGCGGACTCACTCCGGCGGCGCCTGCCGCCTTCGACAGCAGGCTGTGGCGCCGCCAGGTGCGCACCGCCAAGGCGCTGCTGGCTGCCCCCGGTGCGCTGCCATTGATTTCCCGTAACGGTCTCGTGGTGACCGGCGCGGCCATCCGCTCCGTCCGGCACCGGGACGGTCCTGGCCGGGCGGCGGCGATCCCCTACCCGCGGCTGCGCTCCCACCAGGTGGTGATCGGCTCGACGGGGACGGGCAAGACCACGCTGCTGCTGCGCCTGTGGGCCGGGTTCATGGCCGCCGGGCTGTGCAGGTACGCGGCGGGCGCCGCGAACCGGCCGCTGCTCGTGGTGCTGGACTGCAAGGGCGGCGCGAGCTCGCGCAAGGTCGCCGACCGCACCAGGCGGGTGCTGCGCGACGCGGGCGCGCGGTCCACCGGGATCTGGCCGGATGAGGCGTCGCTCTCGCTGTGGGCGCTGCCGCCCGGCCAGCTCGTGACCACGCTGCTCGACCTCATCGAGCACGGCACCGGCGGCGCCGCCTACTACACCGACGTGATGGAAGCGATCGTCTCGCTGGCGGTGGGGGCGCCGGGCGGTCCGCCGACCTGCTCGACTGACTTCCTGGCCCGGCTGGACCCCGCCCTGCTGGCCGCCAGCTACGCGGCGAGCGGTGACGGTGCGGCAGTCACCACCATACGTTCGGGGAGAAGGGGTTTTGAGGACGTGGAACTGCGGTTCAGAGCGCTGTGGCGCAGGCTCGGAGCCGGCCTCGACGGCGGCGGCTCGTTCGGGGACGCGGACGCCTGGTACTGCGTCCTCGAGGGCACCGCCGAGGGCGCGGTCGCGGAGGCGCAGGCCAGGGCGCTGACCGACCTGCTCGCGCACTACGCGGTGAGCGGGCAGCGGGAGATCCTGCTCGCCGTCGACGAGTTCTCCGCGGTCAGCAGGCGGCTGCCGATCTGGCGGCTGTACGAGCGGGCGCGGGCCCTCGGGCTCGCGGTGCAGGTGTCCGCGCAGTCGTGGGAGGGGCTGGCGGACACCGACGACGAGCGGCAGCGGATCGCCGCGACCGCGGAAGGCGGCATCTGGCTGCTGCGCACCCCGCGGCCAGGCCCGGTATCCGACCTCGCCGGGACGCGGGCGTACGTGGACACGACGCGGCGGTTCGCGGGGCAGGGCGCGTGGGCCGGAGACGGGCTGTCGCGGACCCGGCTGGTGCCGGTGCTCGACGCGGACATCGTGCGCCAGCTCGACGTCGGGCAGGCCGCGTACGTGTACCGGGGCGGGGTGACGTACGTGCAGGTCAAGCGGTTGACCGGGCGGCAGGCGGCGATCGCGCCCGCGACCGGCGACGCGCCCACCATGCCGCTGCCCGCCGTGGCGGTGCCCGCGCAATGGCCGCCGCCGCAGCCTCCGCCGCCGGACGCGAGCGAGGTGCTCGACGAGGCGTTCGGGGCGCGGCATGAGTGATGATCCGTTCGCGGTGCTCGGGCTGCTGGCGCGGGCGGACCTGACAGACGACGACGTGCGGGCGGCGTGGCGGCGGATCGCGGCGGCGACGCATCCCGACAGGGACGACGGCGGCGACCCGGTGACGTTCGGCGCGGCAGCCGCCGCGTACGCCCTGCTGCGGACCGCCTGGGATCGCGGCGAGGTGCTCGCGGAGCTGGGTCTTCGCGGTAGCGCGCCCGCACCACGGCGCGAGCCGCGGCCGCGGGTGAGGGCGCGGGTGCTCGCGCTGCGGGTCGCCGTCGCGGCGGTGGTGTGCGGCGGCGCGTTCGCCGCCGCGGGCTGGACGCCCGCCGCCATTGGCGTGGCCGCGGGGGCGCTGACCTGGCTGGCGGCGACCGCGCGGCATGAGCTACCGCGAGCGGAGCGGCGCTCGCGCCTGGCAGCCCGCTAGAACGGTGTCGGGATGTGCCGCAACGGCAGGTCCGGCTCGACGTAGCCGCGCGGCGGCTGCCGTTTGGGCAGCGTAATGTCATTGCGGTGCGGCGGCTTGTAGGGCACCTGGCTGAGCAGGTGGCTGATGATGTTCAGCCGGGCGCGCTTCTTGTCATCGGCGTCGGCGACGTACCACGGCGCCCACGCGGTGTCGGTCGCGGCGAACATCGCGTCCCTGGCCCGGGAGTAGTCATACCAGCGGCTGTAGGACTTCAGGTCCATCGCCGACAGCTTCCAGATCTTCCGCGGATCGTTGATCCGGCTTTCCAGCCGCCGCGTCTGCTCGTCCGGGCTGACCTCCAGCCAGTACTTCAGCAGCAATATCCCCGACTCGGTCATCGCCTTTTCAAAGGCCGGCGCCAGTCCGAGGAACCGGTCGGTCTCCTCGGGCTTGCAGAAACCCATCACGCGCTCCACGCCTGCCCGGTTGTACCAGCTGCGGTCGAAGATGACGACCTCGCCGGCGGCCGGGAAATGCCCCACGTATCGCTGCATATACATCTGCGACTTCTCCCGCTCGGTGGGGGTGGGCAGCGCCACGACGCGGAATACCCGCGGGCTGACCCGCTCGGTGATCCGCTTGATCGTGCCGCCCTTCCCGGCCGTGTCGCGGCCCTCGAACACCACGCAGATCTTCGCGCCCGAGTCCTTGACCCATTCCTGCATGGCCACCAGCTCGCCGTGCAAGACCCGCATCTGCCGCTCGTACTCCTTGCGCTTCATCGGCCCGGGTGCCGCGGTCCCGGCGTCGTCCCTGGAACGCTCGTCCTTCTTCTTCTTGGCCATATCGCTACCTCCGATCGATGCTGTGCCTGGGCCCGGTCTTCGGGATGCCGGCGAGGCGCCGCAGCCTGGCCCAGTCTCTCTGCGGCTTCGGCTTGGGGACGCCAGGGCGGTCACGCGGCACCCAGACGCGGAGCGCCTGGGGGGAGACCGTGCAGGTGACAGGCGTCGGCATCG
>DATBBI010000133.1:0-8838 GCA_036271115.1 Trebonia sp. | reverse complement strand
GGTCTCGAAGTCGTCGAACCAGTAGCAGCGCGTTCCGATCGCGGTGCCCTCGGTCAGTCCGTAGCCGGGGGAGAAGTAGCGGATGCCCAGCTCGTCCCTGAGCCTGCGGTAGAGCTCAGGCGAGGAGCCCATGGCGCCGGGCCCGGCCACCCGCAGCGACGACAGGGAGGACCGGTCGACGCCGGGGTCGTCGAGCAGGGTCTGGAACAGCAGCGGCGCGCCCTGCAGCACGGTGATCCGCTCGGTGGCGATGAGCGTCGCGATCTGGTGCACGTCGAAGACGGGCACGGGCAGCACGGCGGTCCCGTACAGCACGCTGGTGAGCACGACCGCCTTGAGGCCGAAGCAGTGGAAGAACGGCGGGAAGCCGAGCATCCGGTCGCCGCGGCGCAGCCCAAGGGACCGGCCGTACTCGGTGTAGGCGCGCGTGGAGGCGCCGTGCCTCAGCATGGCGCCCTTGGGCGCGCCGGTCGTGCCGGACGTGAACAGAATGTCGGAGATGTCGGCGGGGCCGAGCGCCCGCACCCGGGCCCAGACCTCCGCCTCATCCGTCTCATCGCCGAGCGCCAGCAGTTCCGCCAGCGATAGCGCCCCCTCAGAAGACGGGCCGCGCAGCGCGACCGCCGCCTTCAGCCCGTCAAGCGCCCCGAGTTCCCGCAGCGACGCGAGGTAGTCACGGCCGAGGAAGCCGGTGAACGCCAGCACCGCCACGGCCTCTGCCCGGCGGATCAGCGCGGCGGCCTCGTACGCGGTGAACCGGGTGTTGAGCGGCACGAGGACGCCGCCGGCGAACGCGACGGCCATCGCGGTCAGCGCTACCTCCGCGGAGTTCGGCGCCCAGACGACCACGCGGTCGCCCGGTCCCACGCCGCGGGCGATGAGACCGCGCGCCAGCTGGACGCTCCGCTCCAGGTACTGACGGTAGGTGAGGCGGCATGAGCCGTCGGCGAGCGCGTCGGCGTCGGGCCACTGCCGGGCGGCGCGGACGAGCGCGGCCGGGATCGTCGGAGGGATGTCGGTCGCCTCGGCGTCGTGGGCCGCCGTGCGTGCCCAGGTCATCGACTGCTCATCGTCATCGGAAATGCGGCGTGGGGATCCTGCTCTTCCGTTCGGGAGGAATGCCGCTTTCTCGTTTCATACGACATAATGTTCGTATGCATCGCCATCGACTCGCTCCTACTCCCGAACAGGAGGCCGTATTGGTGCGGCACTGCGCCCACGCCCGGTACGTGTGGAACCTTGCCGTCGAGCAGCACACACGGTGGCGTTCGGGCAGGAAGAGTGCGCCCGGCTATTTGGAACAATGCCAGCAGCTCACCGCCGCCCGATCGGAACACGCGTGGCTCCGCGATGGCTCGCAGATGGTGCAGCAGCAGGCGTTGCGGGACTTCGTGCAGGGGAGGGCAGGCTTCTTCGCCGGGACGCATCGCAGGCCGCGCTGGCGAAAGGCCGGACGCGGCGAGGGGTTCCGAATCGTGGCTGTCAAGCCGGGTAGTGTTCGCCGCCTGAACCGGAATTGGGGCCAGTTCCGGGTCCCAAAGGCGGGATGGATCCGCTTCCGCTGGTCCCGTCAAGTGCCGGACGGCGTGAAGTCGTTCCGGGTGACCCGCGACCGCGCGGGTCGTTGGCACGTGGCGTTTGCCACCGTCCCTAAACCGGTCCCGGCACCAGAAACTGGCAACACGGTAGGCATTGACCGGGGGGTCGCGGTCAGCGCGGCGCTTTCTACGGGTGAGTTGCTGCATGTCCCCGGCCTGACGGACCGCGAGCAGAAGCGCCTGCAGTTTCTTCAGCGCAAGCTGGCGGGGACCAAGTATGGCTCGAACAGGCGCGCAAAAGTTCGGTTGGCTCTTGCGTTGCTGGAGGCCCGCAAGGCTGATCGTCGCAAAGACTGGTGCGAGAAGGTATCCACGGACATTGCACGACGGTTCGACGTAATCAGGGTAGAAGACCTGAAGATCAGAAATATGACCCGGTCCGCTAGGGGCACCATTGATACGCCCGGCCGCGCCGTTGCGGCCAAAGCCGGGCTGAACCGGGGGATCCTGCAGTCTGGCTGGGGCATGTTGGTGCGCCGCCTGGAAGACAAGGCACCCGGCCGGGTCGAGAGAGTAAGACCAGCGTTCACCAGCCAGCGCTGCTCGGCGTGCGGGCACGTCGCAGCGGAGAGCCGCGAGAGCCAAGCCCTCTTCCGCTGCATCGCCTGCAACTACGCCTGCAATGCCGACGTGAACGCAGCGAAGAACATCGCGGCGGGGCACGCCGTGACTGCGCGGGGAGGCCTCGGGAGTACCCGGCCGGTGAACCGCGAACCTCAACTGCTGCTCCAATCGGCGTAGTTGTTGGAATCCCTTGCCGCCAGGCAGGGAGGAGGCCAAACAGCTCCTCGTGCGAATCCGGCACTGTCATAGTTTCGCTAAATTATTGTACTATCTGGTACCCTGGCAATGCTACCGGGATGCGAGGGTGATCGGATGAATGACTGCCTGACCTGGTCCGAGCTGGTCCTTGCCCGCAGGGACAGCGAGGCCCCCGCGCTCACCGGCGAGCGTGCCGTCTCGTACGCCGAGCTCGTCGAGCTCGCGGCGGCGGCGGCAGGCTGGCTGGACGAGCTCGGTTTCCAGGAAGGCAGCCCGGTGCCCGCGCTGCTCGACACCAGCGCGGTGTCGCTGGCGCTGGTCGTCGCGGGCTCCTGCACGGGCCGCCCGATCGCCCCGCTCGGCCCGCGGCTCACCGCGCGCGAGATCGCCGGCTGCATCACCGGCTTGCGCGCCGGAATGCTCATCGCCGAGCCCACCTGCGCCGATCAGGCCGCCGCCGCGGCGGAACGCGCGGGCTGCGCCTGCGCCGTTGTCCCCGACCTGAAACCGGGTGGCCGCACGCTCACGGCTCAAGCCGACCTCACGGCGACGGCCGCCATCCTGCACACGTCGGGAACGACCGGCGCTCCCAAGCAGGTGCTCATCACCCAGGAGCGGCTGGCGAACCGGGTCGCGGTGAGCTCGGCCCTGATGGCGGTGGGCCCCGGCAGCGTCTACGCGTCGGGCTCCCCGTTCTACCACATCGCCGGCCTGGGCAACCTCGCGGTCATGGTCGCCGTCGGCGCGAGTGTGCTGCCGTTCCCGAGGTTCAGCGTCGAGGCGTGGCAGGACCTGGGGAACCACGGGGTGACGCACGCGTTCCTGGTTCCCACGATGATCGAGCGGCTGCTCGACGCCGGCGCCCTCACCATCCCGGGGTTGCGGCTCTTGCAGTACGGCTCGGCGCCGATCCGCCCGGCGACGCTGTCCCGCGCGGTGTCCGCGCTGCCTGGCACGGCGTTCATCAACATGTTCGGCCAGACGGAGGGGTCTCCGATCGCCTGCCTGGTCCCCGAGGACCATGAGCGGGCGCTGGCGGGGCGGCCCGGCCTGCTCGCATCGGTCGGCCGCGCCGCCCCGGGGATTGAGCTGCGGCTGGAAACTCCCGACGGCAACGGCGTCGGTGAGGTCCTGGCCAAGGGCGACCATTTGTTCAAGCTCGCGGACGACGGCTGGCTGCACACCAGTGACCTCGCCAGGATGGACGCCGAGGGGTACGTCTACCTGGTCGGCCGGCTGGGCGACCGGATCAAGCGCGGCGGCGAGAACGTGCATCCGGTGGAGGTGGAGGACGTGCTGCGCGAGCACCCCGCCGTGCTCGAGGTCGCGGTGACCGGCGTGCCCGACGCGGAACTCGGCCAGTCCGTGCGCGCCTTCGTCGTCCTCAACTTCGGCGCCCCGGAACCGGATCCGGAAGAACTGCGCGCTTTCGCGCGCCGCGAGCTGGCGGGCTTCAAGGTGCCGACATCGTGGCGATTCGTGCCGGAACTGCCGCGGAACGCCAGCGGAAAGGTGTTGCGCCGGGTGCTCGCCCAGCGGGGCTGACCGGCACCGGACAGTGGCGGCTCGTCTTTTTCCGAACGTACCCGGCCGTCTCCCGGCGCCCGGTTACTGAACACACGATGACCCGCTTTACAATTAACAGTTAGATAATATATACATATTACGTAGCGTCACAGGAGGACGGAGCTAGGTGAGCGCGAACGTGACAGAGGACGAGATGCGCGCCAGGATCGGTGCCGCCTTGTCCAGCCTCGGAACGGTCCGGAGCTCCCGGATGGGGGCCGGGAACGACGACATCGAGGCCTCGCGACGCTACTTTCGCGCCCTGTCCGACGGCGGCTGGGCCGTCCCGACGTGGCCGGCCGAGCATGGCGGGTGCGGCATGTCGCCCGCCGCCGCGGAGACCGTGCGCGTCATCCTGGCCGAGCTGCCAAGGCCCGACCTCTACCCCTTTCTCGTCGGCATCGACCTGATCGGGCCGAGCCTGCTCGTGCACGGCACGGACGAGCAGAAGCGCCGCTGGCTGCGCCCGATCGCCGACGGCTCGGAGATCTGGTGCCAGATGTTCTCCGAGCCCTCCGCCGGCTCGGATCTCGCCAACGTCGCCACCAGGGCCCGCCGCGACGACGATGGCTGGCTGCTCACCGGGCAGAAGGTCTGGACGAGCCGGGCCGCGTACGCCACCTGGGGGCTCTTGCTGGCAAGGACGGACCCGGCCGTGCCCAAGCACCAGGGCCTGACGGTGTTCGCCATCCGGATGGACACGCCCGGGGTCACCGTCCGGCCGCTGCGGCAGATGAACGGTGACCGGCACTTCAGCGAGGTGTTCCTCGAGGACGTGCGGATCAGCGACTCCGACCGGGTCGGGGCGGTGGGAGACGGCTGGCGGGTCTCCGTGACGGTCCTGGCGAACGAGCGCACCGGCCTGAGGGACGACGTCGGCGTCGCGGCGTCGATCACCGGCGCGCCCGAGTGGCTGACCGAGCTGACGGCGAGCGGAGCGCTGCGCGATGAGGTGCTCCGCGACCGCGCGATGCAGGTGTACGTCGACGAGTGCGTCGTCCGGATGATGCAGGCGCGCTCGGCGGCGAGCGTCAAGGCCGGCAACGAGCCGGGCCCCGAGGGATCCGGGCAGAAGCTGAGGTCGGCGGCCGTGTTCAAGCGGCGGGCTGAGCTGATCAAGGACGCGCTCGGCCTTGATGGCCTACTCAGCGATACCCCGGGGAACGTCGAGTTCCTGACCGCGCCGTCGCTGTCCATCAGGGGCGGCACCGACGAGATCCAGCGCAACATCATCGGGGAGCGCGTCCTCGGCCTGGAGCGGGAGCCCCGGGTGGACAAGGACAAACCCTGGCAGGAGACTCGCGCGGGCTCATGAGAAGGCCCGGGCGCCGCGGGCGCCCCGGCGGCCGCGCTCAGCTCGCCAGGTGCAGCAGCGCGGCGAGCGCGCGGCGGTGCGCGGCAGGACTGCCGAACAGCAGCTCCGACGACTTCGCGCGCCGGTAGTACAGGTGCGCGGGGTGCTCCCAGGTGAACCCGATGCCGCCGTGCACCTGAATGCAGTCGGCCGTCACCCGGCTGAACGCCTCCGAGCAGTAGCTGTGCGCGATCGAGGCCGCGATCGCGAGAGCGTTCCCGGCCGGCTCGGCCGCCGCCGTGGCGACCGCGTAGTAGGCCGCCGACCTGGCGGCCTCGACGTCCACGGCCATCTCCGCGCACCGGTGCTTCACCGCCTGGAACGAGCCGATGGTCCGCCCGAACTGAACGCGCGTCTTCGCGTACGCGACCGCCAGCTCCATCATCCGCTGCGCGCCGCCGACCTGCTCGGCGGCGAGCGCGATGGCGGCCAGGTGCCGCACCCGGGCCAGCACGGGGCCCGCGTCCTCCGGCCTGCCCAGGCGCTGCGCTTCGGCGCCACTGAATTCGACGACTGCCATCTTGCGGGTGAGGTCCATCGTCGGCAGCAGCGTGGCCCCGACGCCCGCCGATCTCGCGTCGACGAGATACAGGCCGGGCCGTCCCTCGTCGAGCGCGGTCACGACCAAGAGGTCGGCGATGTGCCCGTCGGGCACGTAGCCGACTCGCCCGTCGAGGCAGGCGGTCCTGTCGCCGTCCGCGACGACGGCCGGTGACTGCCCGTCGCCCGCGAGCAGCCCGGTGTCCGCGACCGTGGCGAGAAGCGTGCCGCCGCAGATGTCCGGCAGGTATTTCCTGGCCGCCGGATCGTCGACCGTGGCCAGTGCGGTGGCGGCGAGGACGGCCGAGGACAGGAACGGGCCGCAGTACAGCGCCCGGCCCATCTCCTCCATGACGATCGCGAGCTCGACGATGCCGCCGCCCGCGCCCCCGGACTCCTCGGGCACCGCGAGTCCCTGCAGGCCCACCTCGGCCATCCGGCGCCACAATTCCGGGTCGTACCCGCTGTCCGCCTCCATGGCGGCGCGTACCGCCTGCTCGGAGCCGTGCCGGGCGAGCAGGTCCCTGGTCGCGGCCCGGAGCGCTTCGTGCTCCGGCGTGAAGACGAGATCCATCCGTGCTCTGCTCCCTGCTTCTGTGCCCCGTTTCAGCCATGATATCAAACATATAGATTAATTATCTATATGTTGAACCGCCAGGCATCATCGCTTGCCAACCGGACAAAATAGCTAGATTATTGCTCTAGTAATCCGATTTGCCGGGCGCGGGCCCGACCGTGCCCGGCCGACAATGGGTGGCGACGTGGCCGACTATGACGTGGTGGTGCTTGGCAGCGGCCTGGCCGGGGGCTGCGCGGCGCTTGAGGCGGCCACCGCGGGAGCGCGGGTGCTGATCGCCGAGGCCGAGGAGAAGCCAGGCGGCCGGAGCCAGTTCTCCACCGGGATGATCATGGGCGCCGGGTCGCGGTTCCAGCGCGAGCGGGGCATCGCCGACGACCCCGAGGCCCTGTTCCGGCACTACATGACGCTCAACCAGTGGAAGGTCGACGCGTCCGTCGTCAGGCGGCTCGCGGATGAGGCCGCGCCGTCGATCGAGTGGCTGGCCGATCTCGGCGTCGAGATCCTCGACGTGTACTTCTCCGGCGACGAACTCGTGCCGCGCGGGCACGTGACGCACGGCGGCGCGGCGATCATGGAGGTAGTGCTCGCGCAGGTCAAGCGTTACGCCAGCATCGACCTGGCGCTGAAGCAGCGGGTCGACCGGCTGATCGTGACCGACGGCGCGGTCACGGGCGTCGCCGCCGGCTGCGACGAGATCACCGCGGCCGCGGTCGTGCTCGCGACCGGTGGCATCGAGGGCAATCCCGGGCTGATCAGGCGCTACCTTCCCGCGGCCGCCGCGGCGGCCGGAGACTGGCTGTACCCGAACGGGCTCGAGCCCGTCGCCCGGTACTCCACGGGCGACGCCTTCCCGCTGACCGCACCGGTCGGCGCCCAGATCGCCGGGCACGACCGCTGGCTGTGCACCCTGCGGCCTAACTTCTCGTACGAGTCGGACCCGTACTTCCCGGGCTGGCTCGTCTGCGTGAACAAGGAGGGCCGCCGGTTCTTCGACGAGATGTCGCCGTACAGCGTCACGCAGCCCATCGTGCTCGCACAGGAAGGGCCGGTCTGGGTGGTATTCGACGACGCGGCGAAGCGCGCCTCGCAGCCGAAGTCCACCCGCGCCTTCAAGAAGGTCGTGATTCCCGGGATGACCTGGGAGGACTGGGTAGAGCCCGTGATCGACGAGATGGTCGCCGCGGGCAAGATCACGACCACGGGATCCATCGGGGACCTGGCGCGAGCCATCGGGGTGCCGGCGGACGGACTGGCCGGGACGCTGGATAAGTACAACGCGGACGTGGCCGCGGGGGAGGACACAATCCACCTGAAGAAGCCCGCCGTGCTGCGCCCGGTCGCCACCCCGCCGTTCTACGCGACCGAGGTACGGCTCTGCCAGCTGAGCGTCACCGCCGTCGGCCCGCGCATCGACAGGGACGGCCGCGTCATGAACGCCTCGAACCAGCCTGTTCCCGGCCTGTTCGCCGGGGGCGAGTGCACCGGCGGCGTGCTCGGTGACGTGTACGTGGGCAGCGGCAACGCGCTCGCCAGCGCCCTGGTCTTCGGCCGGGTCGCCGGGCGCTCCGCCGCCCACGCCGCCCGTGCCGTGGCGGCGCGGTGAAGCTGGGCGTCTGGCTGCCGGCCGTGGCCGCGCATCCGCGCTTCCCGACCCCGGATTGGGAACGCACAGCGGGCGCGAGCGAACTCGCGATGATCGCGCGGACAGCCGACGAGCTTGGCTACGACTGCGTGTGCGCGCCCGAGCATGTGGCGCTCCCTGCGGGCCGCGCCGAGGGAACCCGGTACTGGGATCCGCTGACCACGCTCGGGTACCTCGCCGCCCAGACCCGGCGGATCCGGCTCGCGCCGCTCGTCGTCGTCCTCGGCTATCACCACCCGCTGGAGCTCGTGAAGCGGTACGGGACGCTCGACCTGATCAGCGGCGGCCGGGTGGTCCTCGGCGTCGGCGTCGGCGGCACCGAGGGCGAGTTCGCGCTGCTCGGCGCCTCGTTCCGGGACCGCGGCAAGCGTGCGGACGACAGCATCGCCGCGATCCGCGCGTCGCTCGGCGTGACCATGCCCGCATATGAGGGGACCTATTACTCCTTCTCGGGCATGGTGGTGGACCCGACGCTCCGCGCCGGGACTCCGCTGTGGGTCGGCGGCGGCAGCCGCGCGGCGCTGCGCCGGGCGCTGCGGACCGGGCGCGGCTGGGCGCCGACGGGACTGCAGCCGGAGGATGCCGGGGCGCTGCTCGCCGAGCTCGATCCCGGCCACGAACGGGACCCGCAATTCGAGGTGGTGTTCCTGCCGCGTGCCGAGCAGGTGACCGACCCGCTCCGCGACCCGAACGGCACCCGGTCGTTCCTCGCGCGGCTAAGCGCGGCCGGAGTGACGACGCTGCTGCCGCGCATCCTCAGCCAGTCCGCCGGCCACTACACGGATCAGCTCGCCGC
>DATBBI010000132.1:0-9758 GCA_036271115.1 Trebonia sp. | reverse complement strand
CTGACCTGCGGGCTCGCGCCGGACATCGGGGTCCTCATCGCGGCCAGGTTCGTGCAGGGCGCCGGCGCGGCGGCGATGATGCCGCAGATCATGAGCGTCATCCAGGTGCGCTTCAGCGGCGCCGCCCGGGCGCGAGCGCTGAGCGCGTACACGGCCGTGCTGTCCTCGGGATTCGTGGCCGGGCAGGTGATCGGGGGCGTGCTGGTGTCGGCGAACCTGTTCGGGACGTCATGGCGGCCGGTGTTCCTTGTCAACGTCCCGATCGGGCTGGCGGTCCTCGCCCTGGTGCCGCGGGTGGTGCCGGCCGACTCCCCCGCCGGGGCGCGGCGGCTCGACCTGGCCGGGCTGGCCGTGGCGGTGCCCGCGGTGTTCCTGATCGTGCTGCCGCTGATGCTCGGTCATCAGGAGAACTGGCCTGCCTGGGTACTCGCCTGCATAGCGCTCGGCTGCCTGCTGGCCGCCGTCTTCCTTTACACCGAACGTACCGTGGCCTCCCGCGGCGGCGACCCGCTGCTCTCGCTGTCGGTATTCCGCTCACCGGGGCTGCTCGCCGGGCTGCTGGCGGTGTTCGTGCTGATGGCCACCTACGGCGGCTGGCTGTTCAGCTTCGCGATCGACCTGCAGGGCGGGCTCGGCGACAGCGCGATGCGGGCCGGGCTGACGATCGCGCCCGCGGCGGTGGCGTTCGGGCTGTGCGGGTACTTCTGGCGGCGGCTGCCGGCCGCCGCGCACTACCTGCTGCCGCCGCTTGGCTGCCTGGTCGGCGGCCTCGGGTACGCCGCGCTCGGCTTCGGCCTGCGGTCCGGCGGGTCCGTCGGGGCGCTGGCCCAGGCGTGCCTGCTGGTGACCGGCGTCGGCCTGGCCCTCGGGTTCAGCCCGCTGGTCACGCACGCCCTGGTCCGGGTGCCGCTGCACAAGGCCGCCGACGCGAGCGGCGTGCTCACCACGGCGCTGCAGCTTGGCCAGGCGGTGGGGGTCGCGGTGCTGGGCAGCGTGTTCCTGACGCTCACCGCGCGCGGCCCGGCCGGGGCACCCACGGCGGCGGTCTCCGGGCACGCTCTTTTCGTGACGCTCACGTGGGCGGCGCTGGCGATGGCGCTGGCCGTGGCGGCGGCGGTCCCGCTGGCGCGGACCGTGCTGGCGGCCCGCCGCGCTGGGTGACGGTGCGGACAGGGCGGCGCATGTCACAGGCGCTCGCGGCATAACGTCGGTGTGACGCGTGTCATTACCGGTGACCGACCGTGCCACGAGGAAGGCAGAGCCGTGCCGCAGCCACTCACTGCTCGTCTGGACACGTTGCAACGGCGCATCGGCGAGGAGCTTTTCGCCAGGGTCGCCGGGCCGGAGGGTCCGGCCAACCGGGAGCGCTTCCGCAAGTCAGGACCGCGCTGGTTCACGGACGACCGCCCGATCCGCCGTGTGCACGGGGATGCCGCGATGTTCGTCGGCGGCCTCCGGGCGCTGCTGCTTCAGTCGCTGCACCCGCTGGCGATGATCGCCGTCGCGCAGCACTCCGACTACCGCCAAGACCCGTGGGGGCGCCTGCAGCGCACCAGCACGTTCCTGGCGGCGACCACGTACGGCACTGTCGAGGACGCGCAGCGCGCCGTGGACCGGGTTCGCCGCGTCCACGAGCATGTCACGGGTATCGCCCCTGACGGGCGGTCCTACCGGGCCGCCGATCCGCACCTGCTGCGCTGGGTGCATGTCGCGGAGACCGACAGCTTCCTGCGCTGCCATCAGCGCTACGGCGCGCGGCCCCTCGATGAGGCCGGCTGCGACGGTTACGTAGCCGACACCGCGCGCATCGCCATCGAGCTGGGGGTGCCGGACCCGCCGCGCACGCGCGCGGACCTCGACGCGGCGCTGCGCGCCTACCAGCCCGAGCTTCGCGGCAGCGCGGAAGCCCGCGAGGCCGCCAGGTTCCTGGTGCGGAACCCGCCGCTGCCGCTGCTGGCCCGCGGCCCCTACGCGCTGCTGGCGGCGGCCGCGGTGGGCGAACTGCCGGCCTGGGCGCGGCGCGAACTGCGACTGCCCGCCATCACCGGGGCCGACTCCCTGCTCGTGCGGCCGGCCGGCCACGCCATCGTGGGGACGGTCCGCTGGGTGATGAGCGCCCGGCGCGCCGGATTACGGCGCGTCTCCCCCTGCCGGGCTCGGCGACGACTCGGCTGACCGCACGAGCGAATCACTCGCGCCGCACCTATACCAAATCAAATTATCGTGGAGAGTTTGGCCCTGTTTTCGACGCCAAACTCCCCACGATAACTGTGGTCGTACTCTTGGGCTAGATGTGAGTGGCGGGAGTTGGGGTTGGGGTTGGCGGGACGGCGTGGCGGGGACGGCGGCCCCAAGCGCGGTCGCCTAGCAAGGCCAGGGCGGCCGGGACCAGGATGCCGCGGACGACCGTCGCGTCGATGAGAACCGCGGCAGCCGTGCCGATGCCGAGGATCTTCAGGTCGATCAGCGAGAGCGTGGAGAACATCGAGAACAGCGCCACCATGATCAGCGCGGCGCTGGTCACCACCCCCGCGCTTGACGCGATGCCGCCGACGATCGCCTGCTTCGGCGACGAACCCTGCGCCCACAGCTCGCGGATCCGGCTGAGGATGAACACGTGGTAGTCCATGCTGATCCCGAACAGGAACACGAACATCATCAGCGGCACCCAGAAGATGATCCCGCCGAACGACGTGTAGTCGAGCGGCCCTTGCAGCCGCCCGTCCTGGAAGATCAGCACAACCAGGCCGTAGGCGGCGCCGACCGACAGCAGGTTCAGCGCGATCGACACCAGCGACACGAGGACCGACCGGAACGCCACCAGCAGCAGCACGAAGGCCAGCACCGCGACGAAGCCGAACACCAAGGGCAGGCTGGCGTCCTCTGTGTGGATGATGTCGTACAGCGACGCGGTGTCGCCGGTGACCGCGTAACTGGCCCCGGGGACCTTGCCGAACGTGTCCGGCAGGATCTGGTTCCGCAGCGTCAGCAGCGCGTTGTCCGACGCGGTGTCCGTCCCGTTGCCGGCCAGCGGCACGTCGACCACGAGCGCGCGCCCGCCGCCGATGACGGTGGTGGTCACCGGGTCGTGAATCGCGCCGCCCGCGGCGGCCCTGGCGCGCAGCGCGTCCACCGCGGCGAGCACCCTCGGGCCGGTCATGTCCGCGCCGGTCACCACGACCTCAGCGGGCGCCGGGGCCTGCGGGTACGCCCGCTGGATGGCGGTCATCGTCTGGACCACGGCCGCGTCCTTCGGCGCGTCCACGGCGGGTTGGCCGAGCCGTATGCCGAGCACCGGCGCCGCGAGCGCGAGCATCGCGACCGCGGCGACGCCGCCCCAGATCAACGGCCTGGCGACGACCCGGCGGGCAAGCGCCCCCCAGAACCGGGACGGCCGGGCGGAGGCCTGCCTGCGGCCGAGGAACGGGATCCGGCCGGCGTCCGCCTTCGGCCCGAGCCAAGCCAGCAGCGCAGGCAGCACGGTCAGCGACCCGGCCACCGCGAGGCCGACCACGGCGATCGTGCCGAGCGCGAAACCGCCGAACGGCCCGCCGCCGACGAAGAACAGGCCGGACATGGTGGCCATCACGGTCAGGCCGGACACCAGGATCGTGCGGCCCGACGTGCGCCCCGCGACCCGGAGCGCGTCGGGGAACGACCGGCCCCTTGCCCGCTCCTCGCGCTCGCGCCGCAGGAAGAACAGCGAGTAGTCGACGCCGACCGCCATGCCGACGACCACCACGACCTCGAACGTGGAGCCACCGACCGGCACCCAGTGGCTGATCGCCGTCACCACCCCGATGGCGGCGGTCAGCGCGGTGAGCGCGAGCAGCACCGGGATGCCGGCCGCGACCAGCGAGCCGAACACGGCGAGCATCAGGATCAGCGTGATCGGCACCGAGGTCGCTTCGGCCTTGCTGAAGTTCAGCGAGCTGTTGATCGCCTGCTGGACGCTCGCGTCACCGGTCTCGGCGACACGCAGGTCCGGGTGCCTGGCCTGCACTCCGGCGACCGCGTGCTGGAGGGTGGTCACCGCCTGGTCGATGTTCGTGACGTTGCCGGGAACCTGGAACGTTATCAGGGCGCTGCGGGAGTCCTTCGACACGCGTGGCGCCTCGACGTGCGACGCGTAGCCGGGGTGGGCGGCCAGCGACGCGGCCACCTGGGCCGCCGCCTGGCGCATGGCCGGATCGGTGGCGAAGGTGGCGCCGGGCGCCGTGGCCTGGATGAGCACGTTCTCTGTCGACGCGTTGAGGTTCGCCGGCGCGTACTGATTCAGCACCCGCTCGGCCTGCCCGGCCTGGCCGGAGCTGTATGACGGCAGGTTCCTGGAACCGAGCGCCTGGCCCACCATGAAGATGGCGGCGACGAGGAGCAGCCAGCCGAAGACCGCGGTCTTGCGGTGCCTGGCGCTCCAGCCGGCGATTCGTTCTGTCGCGTTGGGCCGGGGAGGCGGCGGGTCGTGTGTCTCGCTCGGGGGTGAAATAGGCAATACTGAACTCTGCGGCTGGCGCATCGGAGTTTCCTCTCTGTGGGCGCAGTAGGTGCTGGTGAGTTAGCCGCGGCCTGGTCCCCGCCCGTGAGCTGGACCCTCGTGGGCGGGGACAGTCAGCCGCGAAGGGCTAGCGGGCCTGGGCGGTCGAGAACTTCCTTTGCCTCGTGCAGCGGGTCTTCCGCGGGGCCGAGGAGCCCGCGAGCGACGGCGGCGTGGGCGCGGGCGGTCAAGACCAGGACGTAGTTGAAGATCAGGAACAGGATCAGGCAGACGCCGGCGACAGCCAGCGCCTTCGGCAGCGTGTCGACGTACAGGCCCCAGCCGCCGGGGCCGTGCGGCCCGTTCGGGTGGTAGCCGAGGTCGTAGCCGTGGTACCGCACGCCGTGGATGGACTTCCACGGCGCCCAGTACCAGATCGGTAGCGTGATCGCGGCGAGGGACGCCCACCAGACCGCGAGCACAATGGTGTCGAGCACGAGCAGCGGGACGAACAAGCCCACCACGTAGGCGACGTCCCGCCAGGTGGCGGGATCCCGCCACCTGGTCCGCAGCTGGGCCATCACGCCGGAGCCGGCGACCTGGCGGTAACTGCCGGCGACGGGTCTGTCGACCATGGGGCGCAGCCGGGCCCGCTCCACGTCCGCGCACCACCTGATCGCCGCGGCGGCGGCGACGAGCACCGGGAGCCCGGCGAGCGTGACGCTCAGGCCCGCGCCGCCGACGGCGACGGCGACGGCGATCGCGAACAGCACCCAGCCCACGGCCAGGTAGCCGAGCAGGTACCAGACGCTCTTCCACAGGCCACGGGACAGCACGAGCCGGATGGGGTCGCGTCGCAGGCTCAGCTCGCTCACGGCGCTCACCCCACGTCTCGCATGAGCTGCTCGACGGTGCTGACGTGCTCGCTCAGCTTCGCCATCTCGGCGCGCATCTCGGCCATGTTAGCGACGGCCTCTTCGGCTAGCTTCCGGTAGGACGCCATCGCCACCGCGTCCGCGCGATGCCGCTGCAGCCGGAAGTAGTTCCAGACGATCACCGCGACCGCGGCGCAGATCGGGACGAAGATCGCCAGCAGGACGCCGATCGCCGTGTAGCTCGTGCCGGCCGAGGCCAGCGTTGTGATGTGTGTCATTGGTCGGGCTCCTCCGTGTCGAGCGCCTGCGTCCCCGTGCCGTCACCCTCGTCTGCGGCGAGCGCGCGGACGACCGTCTCGGCCGTGACGCGTACCTCGAAGGGGACCAGTTCGTAGTACTTCATCGCCTTGCCGTCCTCGGACAGCTCAAGCTGCCCGGTCACCAGGCCGGCCTTCTCCAGCCGGTCCAGGTGCATATAAAGCAGCGGCCTGGACATACCCAGCCGGCGTGCCAGCTCACTGACGTGCACTCGCCCGTCCGCGAGCTCCGCGATGACCCGCAGCCGGAGCGGATGCGCGATCGCGGTCAGCATGGCAAGCAGCTGTTCACTAGTTAGCGTCTCATTCACTCTCTTTCACCTGTAAGACGAAACTTACATGTGACGGGTATAGCTGTCAACGCCGTTTTCGTTTGCTCCGCTTTAATACGCGATATATCTTGGCAAGCGGACTATCGCTTCAGGTGCGGAGGGCGCGCGATGGCTTCTGGGAACGAGATGCGGGTCGGAGACGCAGAGCGTGAAGCTGCCGCGGCCGAGCTGCGCGAGCACTACGCGAGCGGGCGGCTCACCCTTGACGAGCTGAACGAGCGGATCGACAAGGCTTTCGCCGCCAAGACCCGCGGTGACCTGAACGTCCTGATGACCGACCTGCCGTCGAGGCGGCCCGAGGCTGCCGGGGCGTCAGGGGCGCCCGGGGCGATCGGGGCTGGCCCCTCAGGGACCGGCGGGCCGTTCGGGACCGGAGGGCCGTTCGGGCCGAGCGGGCCGTTCGGGCCTGGCAGCGGTGGCTGGAACTCGGGTCCGCGGGCAGCGGGGCCGGTGCGGACGGCCGGGTCCGTCTTCGTCACGATGCTGGTGGTCGCCGCGCTGTTCACGTTCGGCATCCTTGGCGCGTTCGGGTTCGGGACCGCGCGCCCGATCGGGATCGTGCTGATCCTGGCCGCGTTCGGGCTGCTGCGGCGGCTGTTCTTCCGGCGCCGGGCCGGCGGTTGCGGACCGCGGGGGCGCCGTCGCTATTAAGCGCACGCCGCTCCGGGTTCCCTCCGCCGCAGGTGGCGACTTATGGTGGAAGAGTACGGAACTTCCCGATCAAGCACGGAGCGCGATGGCGATGCGTTACTACGCTCCCTTCCCCGGGCCCGGTGGTGAGCTGCCTGGCGGCCGAGGCCGTGAGTCATTCCGGCCGGTGGCACCGCACATGCTGCGCATCGGGGACGCGGAGCGGGACGCCGCGGCGGCGGACCTCGGCGAGCATTACGTGGCCGGACGGCTGACCCTCGACGAGCTGAACCACCGTCTCGGCGCGGTGTTCTCCGCCCGGACGTACGGTCAGCTCACCCGGATCATGGCCGACCTGCCGAGGCTGCGGCGGCCGGACTGGGTGCCGGTGTCCTGGCCGCCGGACGGGTTCCCGCCGCACGAACGGCGGCCCGCAACGCCGTCGGACCGGGCGGGCCGGTTCGCCGCGCTGTCGCTGCTGATCCTGGCCATGGTGATCTGGCTGCTAACCGCCATGCTGTTCGCCAGGCACGGGTTCTACTACTACCCGGGCCCGCCAGGGGGGCATTAGCCGCCCGCTACTGCTGCACGCGCTGCGGCACGACCAGGTACCTGAAGTCGTTCCCAGGGGCGCCCGGCGGCGACTGCGTGATCACCGCGGGCTTGCTGGCGCTGGTGAACCGCAGCAGGACGCGCCCGTCCTCGGCGCCCGCCGTCGCCGCGACCACCCCGTCGAGCAGGTAGCCGGGGCTGAACGCGATCACCGGTTCCGCGCCGCTGAACTCGGCGGGCACCGTCTCCCTGGCCCGCGCGTGACCCTGGGTGGCCGCGCCCACCGTGACCCGGCCGGGGCCGAATGACAGCTGGACCGGCGTGCCGCGCTCGGCGACGAGCGACACCCGGCGCACCGCCTCGATGAACGCCTCGGCGGGCAGGTCCGCGGTGGAGCCGAACTCGTCGGGGAACCTGGACCGGTACTTGATGAACTCGCCGGCCAGCAGCCGGGTGGTGAGCCGCCTGTCGCCGGCCTCGAAGCCGATCATCGCGTCCGCGCCGTCCGGCGTGTCGCTGGCCCGCAGCATGATCCGCACCGGCTCGCCCGGAGTCATCATGCGGGCCGCGTCGGCCAGCGTCCTGGCCGGCACCAGGACCGTGGCGTCGCCCGTTCCCGGCGACGGCGACCAGGCGAGCTCCCGCACGGCGAGCCGGTACCGGTCCGTCGCGGCGAGCGTCATCGTCTGGCCGGCCAGCTCGAGGTTGACCGCGGTCAGCATCGGCAGCGTGTCGTCGCGGCTCGCCGCCGGGGTGACCTGGCCGATCGCGGCGGCCAGCGGGCCGCCGTCCGCAGTGCCGGCTAGATGGGGGAGGTCAGGAAGGTCGGGGTATTCCGCTGAGGGGAGGGTGGCGAGCGTGAACGCCGCCTCCCCGCACATCATGCTTACGCCTTCGGGATCGTCGGTGAACTCGACGGGGCGGCCGGGCAGGCTCCTGGTGATCTCCACCAGGAGCCTGCCCGGCACCAGGACCGTTCCTGGCTCGGCCACCTCGGCGGCCACTCGCATCCGGGCCGACACCTCATAGTCGAAGCACGACAGGATCAGCCCGTCGTCGGCGGCGCGCAGCAGCAGCCCGCCGAGCACGGCGACCACCGGGCGGGTGGGCAGCGCTCGCGCCACCCAGGTCACGGCCTCCGCGAGCGCGTCCCGCTCCACGGTGAACTTCATGTCCCCATCCTGACATGGGGCACTGACATTCGAGCCTGGCGGCGTCAGGCCAGGTACTTGCCGAAGAAATCGAAGATCTTCTGCCAGCCGTCCATCGCCGCCTCGGGCCGGTAGGCGGGCCGGTTCACCGAGAAGAACGCGTGCCCGGCGCCCTCGTAGCTGTGGAACTCGTACGTCTTGCCCGCCTCCTGCAGCGCCTTCTCCAGCTCGGCGACCTGCTCGGGCGACGGGTGCTGGTCGTCCGCGCCGAACAGCCCGAGCAGCGGGCACGACAGCTGGGGCGTCTTGTCCACGATCGGGCCGACCTTGAGCGGCATGCCCTCCGGCGGGGTGCCGACGACGAAGGCGCCGTAGCAGTCCACCGCCGCGTCCAGCGGCAGGCTGACCGCCGCGAGGAACGACTGGCGGCCGCCCGAGCAGTAGCCGATCGTGCCGGCCTTGCCGTTGGAGCTGGTCAGCCCCTTCAGGTAGGCGACGGCACCGGCCACGTCCCCGACCAGCCGGTCGTCAGGCACCCCGCCGGCGGCGCGCGCCGTGGCCGCGGCGTCGTCAGGGCTGGCGCCCGGCGCCTCACGGAAGTACAGGTTCGGCACGACCGCGTTGTAGCCGCGGGTCGCGAAGTTTCTCGCGATCTCCTTGGTCGGCGCGTCGTAGCCGGGCATGTGGTGGATGACCACCACGCCGCCCGCCGGGCCAGGCCCCATGGGGCGGGCCGCGTAGGCCTCGATCGCGTCGCCGCCGTGCCCGGTGATCGTGACGCTCTCGGCGAGTATGGCGTCGTACATAGTGATCCTTCCTGATTGGCTATTACTCAAGACCAGGGGGGGCGGAGTCGAGGACCGCCTCGATCGCCTTCATCAGGGCGCGCGCCGATTCGGCGCTGAGCTCCACCGCGACCCGCGCCGACGGCCCTTGCGCCGGGGCGAGGAAGTCGATGTTCAGCGTGTGGCCGTAGGGTGCGTGCACCGGGTGGTCGAAGTAAACGCTGCCGTCGGTCACCCGGAACCAGCCGGACCCGCCCTTGGCGCTGCCGCTGATCGCGATCTTCTCGGTCAGGTACGTGCACACTTCGCAACTCCTTCCGTCAGGCCGCCAGGTAACGGCCGAACCAGTCCAGGATCTTTCCCCAGGCGTCCACCGCGCTTTGCGGGTGGTAGCGCGCGCTGTCTACCTGCATGAACCCGTGGTTGGCGCCGTCGTAACTGTGGAACTCGTACGTCTTCCCCGCCTCCCGCAGCGCCTGCTCGAGCTCCGCGACGTGCTCGGGCGACGGGAACTTGTCTTCCTTGCCGAACAGCCCGAGCAGCGGGCACGACAGGCTGGGCGTCCTGGTCACGATCGGCTGCCACCCGGCCAGCGGGTGCCCGGCGGGCGGCTCGCCCACCACGAACCCGCCGTAGCAGTCC
>DATBBI010000131.1:0-14742 GCA_036271115.1 Trebonia sp. | reverse complement strand
CAACGGCTTCACGCTGCCCGACACCCGGTCCGCGGAACTGTTCAGGGACCGCTGGGTGTGCCTGGTGGACGCGAACAACCCGGCGCTCGACGCCGGCACGCTGCGGCTGCGGGACATGGCGCGGCTGCCGTGGGTCGCGCCCTATTACCGGAGCAACCAGCATCAGCCGCCGTCGGTGCCGGTGATGCGGCAGCTGGCGCTGCTCGACATCCAGCCGCGGGTCGCGGTCCGGGTCGAGAGCTACCTGGCCGTGCCGTACTTCGTCGCGGGCACCGACCGGGTGGCGCTGATGCAGGAGCGGCTCGCCACCCGGCTCGCCGCCCAGGCGGACCTGAAGGTGCTCGAATGCCCCGGCGACCACGAGCCGATCGTCGAGGCGCTGTGGTGGCACCGCCAGTACGAGGACGACACGGCGCACGCCTGGCTGCGGCGGCTGATCGTGGAAACCGCGCGCCGTCTGTGACGGTAAAAGCGGCCGCATAAACCCCGGCATAAACCGGGTTTATGCGGTTCAGCACGATCTTTTGTTTGTTTCGCGGCGGCCGCGAATCTACCGTCCTGGTTATGCCGCATGCGCTTACCGAACTTCAGCTGGAGGCCGTGACTAGGCCGTCCGGCGACTCGGAGCAGGCAGTCCGCGCCGACGTCTGCGTCGTGGGGGCCGGGATCGCCGGCTCGACCGCGGCGATCGAGTCGGCCCGGCTCGGGCGCGATGTGGTGCTCGTGGACTCGCTGCCGCTTATCGGCGGGCAGATGGTCCATTCACTGATCGGGCTTTTCTGCGGGATATTCGGCAACGCTCCGGAATACCGGCAGCTGACGCACGGCGTTTTCGACGACATATTCCGTGCGCTGGGCCCATCTGGTGACCTTTACTTCTCGCGCAGTCACACCACGACGGTCTTCTACAACGAGGTGGCACTCGGCCGCTGGCTGGAGAGGACCGTGCGGGACCTCGGGATCCAGGTGGTGACCGGCGCGGTGCTGCAGGACGTGGTGGTGCACGACGGGCGGGTTTTCAGTCTCTGCCTGGCCACCCGGTACGGGAATCTCCGCGTCCGCGCTGACGGCTTCGTGGACGCGAGCGGGGACGCCGCCCTGACGTGGCAGGCGGGCCTGCCGTGCTGGGTGCCTGAGCGGCCCATCTACGGTAGCCAGCAGGTCATCGTAGAGAACCTGTCCGAGGAACACAAGCCGGAGCCCGGCGAGGTGGACGCGCTGTTCGCGGCCCGCGGCGAGGAGTTCGGGCTGCTGCGCAGGGGCGGGCTCGCGTTCTTCTTCCCCGGCCGCGGCACCGCGGTGCTGAACGTGACGCACATCGACGCGCCGCTGGATCCCCTGGACGCCTCGCGGGCGATGTTCGAGGGGCGCGACCAGGCGGACCGCGCGATCGCACTGCTGCGCGCCGAGTTCCCGAAGGCGTTCGGCGAGGCGCGGGTGCGGGCCTACGGGTTCCCCGGACGGCGGCAGACCCGGTGGATCCGCGGGGTGCACCAGCTGTCGGTGGACGAGGTCCGTTCTGGCGCCCGGTTTCCTGACGCCGTGGCGCGGACGGCGTGGCCGATCGAGCTCCACGACCGGGCCGACGGCTACGTCTGGGAGATGTTCTCCGCGGACCATGTGCACTACGTGCCGCTGCGGTCGATGACCCCGCCGTCTGTCGCGAACCTCGTCGCGGCCGGGCGCTGCGTGGACGGCGACGCGGCCGCGTTGTCCAGCGTCCGGGTGATGGGGCCGTGTTCGGCGATGGGCGCGGCGGCCGCGCACGCGCTCGACCTGGCGGCGGCCTCGGGCCCGGACGGCAGCGTGCACGACATTGACCTCGAGCGACTGCGTTCGCGGCTGGCAGCGAACCTGGGAGACGGCTGATGTTCCTCACCGACGCTGAGAAGGCGATGCGCGACGGCGCCGAGGGCCCCGCCGTCGCGGCCGCGATGGACCTGCTGCTCAGGTACGGCGCGGCGCTCGACGCCTCGCGATTGTGCGACATCCGCAACGTCGCCGGGACGATGACCCAGCCGTCGCCGGTCAAGGCGCGGCTGGTGAAAGAGCACGGCTGGGACAAGGCGTTCGCGGTCATCAACCTGGACAGCGACGGCGACTTCGAGGTGCCGCCGATGGCGGTGCCGACGTGCCAGCTGCAGCACGGGTTCGGCGCCGACGCGCTGGGCATCGTGCCGTATCCGAAGGAGAACATCGAACTGCAGGCTGATGGGGAGGCTTTCTACGGGCGCCATGGGGTGAATATCCTCGCCACCTGCACTCCGTACCAGGTCGGGAACCTGCCCATGCGCGGCGAGCACTGCGCGTGGATGGAGTCCTCCGCGGTGATCTACGCCAACTCGGTGCTCGGCGCGCGGACCAACTGCGAGGGCATCGCCTCCACCGGCGCCGCGTCGCTCACCGGGAAGATCCCCTGCTGGGGGAACCACCTGGACGCGAACCGGTCCGGGACGCATCTCGTCGACGTCCGGGTCCGGGTCGATAACTTCCAGGACTGGGGCATGCTCGGCTACTTCGCCGGCGGGGTAGCGGGCGAGGACCACCCGGTGATCACCGGTTCCATCGGGCAGCCGGACCTGACCGACCTCAAGCACTTCGGCGCCGCGGCGGCGACGTCCGGCGGGGTGGAGCTCTACCACATCCCCGGGATCACGCCGGAGATGCCCACGGTCGAGGCGGCGTTCGGCGGCGCCCCTTTGCCGTCGCCTGCGGTCTACGGGCCGGCCGAGCGGCGGGCGGTGTACGAGACCCTCAACGAGATCGGCACCTCCGCGGACGTGGACTTCGTGCTGCTCGGCTGCCCGCACGCCTCGGTCGACCAGATGCGGCGCGCCGCCGCCGCGCTGGACGGCAGGCGGCTGTCCGCGTCGACGGAGCTGTGGATCATGGCGCCGCGGGCGCTCAAGGACGTCGCGGACCGCAGCGGCTACACCGAGGTGATCCAGCGGGCCGGCGGCCGGGTGCTCGCCGACTCCTGCCCGGCGATGTCGCGGGCCGCCCCGGCTGGGACCCGGGTGTTCGCCACCGACTCGGCCAAGCAGGCGCACTACCTGCCCGCGATCCTCGGCATCGAGGCCTGGTTCGGCACGCTCGAGGAGTGCGTCGACGCCGCCGTTACCGGACGTTGGAACGGAGGATTGAGCTGATGCCATTTTCCGGCTTGACATTCGTTAGTACGTTCGATTACCGTATGGGCAGCGACGGATGAGTGCCGTCATCCTGCATGGCAGAACTGTCGTCCCCGGGGTTGCCGAGGGCGAGGCACTGGTATCGCACGAGCCGATCTCCGGATGGGGCGGGATCGACCCGGCGCGCGGCGTGATCATCGAACGACGGCATGAGCTGTACGGCGTGTGCTTCACCGGGAAGATCCTCGTCTTCCCCAGCGCCAAGGGGTCCTCAGGCTGGGCCGGGTTCTTCCAGACGACACGGCTGACCGGCACCGCCCCGATCGGGATGGTCATCGGCCGCATCTCCGCCAAGTCCGCGCTCGGGGCGGTGGTCACCCGGGTCCCCGCGATCACCGACCTGGACGCCGACCCGTGCGAGGTCATCGACACCGGCGACTGGCTGCTTCTTGACAACTCGACAGTGGAGGTCACCAAGCGATGACGCTGCGGTCCAACTACGAGCCCGGCACCTCCCGGTGGGCGACCCGCCGGGCGATGTGGCTGGCGCTCGGGCTGTCCGACGAGGACATGGTCAAGCCCAAGATCGCGATCGTGAACTCCTCGTCCCAGCTCGCGATCTGCTTCAGCCACCTGGACGAGGTCGCCCGCCGCGCCAAGCGGGCGATCGAGCTGGCCGGCGGCGTTGGGTTCGAGGTGCGCACCGCGGCGCCGAGCGACTTCATCACCAGCGCCGGGCACCGCGGCGGGTACATCCTGTCCGCCCGCGACCTGATCCCGAACGACATCGAGGTCCAGGTGGAGGGCGCGCAGCTGGACGGGATGATCTGCCTGGCCTCGTGCGACAAGACCGCGCCAGGCCAGCTGATGGCCGCCGCCCGGCTGAACATCCCGACGATCATCGTCGCCTGCGGGTACCAGGCGAGCGGGAGCTACCGGGGCAGGCACTGCGACATCGAGGACGTGTTCCTCGCCGCGGGGCACGTCGCGAACGGCAGGGTCAGCGTCGAAGAGCTCACCGAGATGAGCGAGAACGCGGTGCTCAGCCCCGGCGTGTGCGCGGGCTTCGGCACCGCGAACACGATGCACCTGGCGTGCGAGGCGCTCGGCATGGCGCTGCCCGGCTCGACCCCGGTGCGGGCGAACAGCGAGCGGATGTGGCGGGCGGTCGACGAGGCCGGGGCGCGGATCGTCGAGCTGGTCCACGAGGACCTGAAGCCGCGCGACATCATGACCCCGGCGGCGTTCCGCAACGCGGTCACGACCATCTTGTCGGTCAGCGGCTCGATCAACTCGGTCAAGCACCTGCAGGCGGTGGCGGCCGAGGCCGAGGCGGACGCCGACGTGTACCGGCTGTTCGAGACGCTCGCCGACGGCGTGCCGCTGCTGAGCGCGATCAGGCCCAACGGCGAGACGCCCATCGAGGAGTTCGAGGACGCGGGCGGCACCCGCGCGCTCATGAAGCAGCTGGCAGGGCTCCTCGACACCGGCGCCCGCACGGTCTCGGGGAAGACCCTCGCGGAGAACCTGGCCGGCGCCGCGGTCGCGGACGACGCGGTGATCAGGCCGCCGGAGCAGGCGCTCGGCCGGCGGCCCACGATCGTGCTGATCCGCGGCAGCCTCTGCCCGGACGGCGGGATCGTCAAGCTGGCGGTCGCCGACGACCGGCGGCTCGAGTTCACCGGCCCGGCCCTCGTCTTCGAGTCGCCGCCCGAGGCGCTCGACGGGGTGCGCGCGGGAAAGGTCCGCCCCGGGCAGGTCGTGGTGCTGCGCGGCCAGGGCGTCACCGGCTCCCCTGGCATGGGCATGGCCTCGCAGCTGGTGTTCGCGCTGGACGGCGCCGGGCTGACCGGCGAGGTCGCGGTCGTCACCGACGGGCAGCTGTCCGGGCTGGTCAACAAGGGCATCGTGGTCGGCGAGGTGTCCCCAGAGGCGGCCGCGGGCGGCCCGCTGGCGCTGGTCGAGGACGGCGACACGATCCGGATCGACGTCCCTGGCCGGACCGCCGACCTGGACGTCCCGGACGCCGAGCTGGCCCGCAGGAAGGCGGGCCTGCGGGCCCGGCCGCAGGCGCGGGAGGTCGGCTGGCTGTCGGTCTACCAGCGGCTGGTCCGCCCGCTCCCGGAAGGCGCGGTGCTGCGGCCGAGGGGGACGGCGCCGTGACCGGCGCGAGCGCCGGGAAGGGTGACGGCCGCGGCAGAGTCGCGCTGGCGGTCAGCGGGCTGTCGGTGTCGTACGGGAACGTGGTAGCGGTGCACGACGCGACGTTCCGGGTCGCGGAAGGGGACGCGTGCGCGATCACCGGGCCGAACGGGAACGGCAAGTCCTCCATCCTGATGGGCGTCACCGGCATGGTGCGCCGCCGCGGCGCCGTGGAGATCTTCGGCGCCCCGGCGCCGAACGGCGACGTGCGGTGGGCCGCGCGCAACGGCCTCACGCTGGTGCCGGAGCGCCGCCAGCTGTACCCGGACCTGACCGCGGGCGACAACATCATCCTCGGCTGCTACTCCTGGACGAGGAGCATCGGGAAGGCGAGGAGGTCCGATTCGTTCGGGCGCGCTGTTGACCTGTTTCCCGAGCTCAAGCCGCACCTGAAGCAGGCGGCCGGCACCCTCTCCGGCGGGCAGCAGCAGATGGTCGCGATCGCGCGCGGGCTGGCCGCCAACCCGAAGATCCTCGCGGTCGACGAGCCGTGCCTGGGCCTCGCCGAGACGGTCGCCAGGCGGGTATACGACGTGCTGGCGAGCATCCACGACGGCGGCACCACGCTCATCGTCGTGGAGGAGGCGCCCAAGCGGGCGCTGACCTTGTGCAACCGGCGGGTCGAAGTGCGCAACGGGGTCGCGAGCGGCGTAGCGGGTGCGACATGAAGTTCGGGAACCTCGTCATCGCCGGCATCGTCACCGGGTCGATCTACGCCGTGTTCGCCGTCTGCGTCTCCGTCTGGTACCGGGTGTCGAACATCCTCAACCTCGCCGTCGGCGACTTCGCGATGGTCGGCGCGCTCGGCGTGGACAACCTGTACCGGGTCAAGGGGCTGCCGCTATGGGCGGCGATCGTCACGACGCTGGCCGTCGTCGGGGCGTTCTCCTACCTGTACGACCAGGTGGTGCTCAGGATCGCGCTGGACGGGCGGCGGCAGATGGAGGGCATCGTCGTCACGTTCTTCTTCACCTTCGCGCTGTCGTTCTTCATCGACGGGGTGGCGAAGATGCTGTTCGGCACCGACGTGCACGCGGCGCCCGCGCTGTGGAACGGCGCGTCGCTGAGCTGGGGCAGCCTGCACCTGGAGCGCGCCGGGCTGCTCGTGCTCGCCTGCGCCGTGATCATCGGCGGCGCGTTCTGGGTGTACATCAGGTACACGCTCGGCGGGAAGGCGCTGGAAGCCAGCGGCGAGAACGCGGTCGGGGCGCGGATCGCGGGCATCGACACCAAGCGGTACCGGCGGCTGATCTTCGTGGGGACGGCGGTGATCGCGGCGATCTTCGGCATCGTGGAGTCGCCGATCACGGGGTACACGTACCTGTCCGGCGCGACGATCAGCCTGACCGGGTTCCTCGCCGCCGCCTACGGCGGGTTCCGCAAGCCGGGCCGGGCGCTGGTCGCCGGGCTGGCCATCGGCGTGCTCGAGGCGCTGCTCGGCGGCTACGTCAGCGCCGAGTACGGCGACACGGTGCTGTACGCGATCCTCGCCGCGCTGGTCCTCGCCTGGCCGCGCGGGCTCGGCTTCGAATCAGCGGTGACCCAGTGACCGGGCTGGGCGGGTTCGCCCGGCGCACCGAGCGCACCGGCCTTGCCGGGCTTGACGGGCTCACCGGGGTGTCGTCGCGGCTGCCGCGGTCGCTGACGCCGACGGCGGTGGTCCTCGTCGCCGGCGCGGTGATCGTGCTGGTCTACGGGCAGCAGTACACCGGGTCGGTGTTCGTGCTGGCGGCCTGCTACGCGATCGTCACCGCCGGCATGGCGGTGCAGATCGGGTTCAGCCAGCAGATCGCGTTCAGCCAGTCCGTGTTCATGGGGGTCGGCGCCTACGGCGTCGCCATGCTGAACACGCACTTCGCGATGCCCGTGCTGGTGGCCACGCCGCTCGTGCTCGTCGGCGCCGGGCTGGTCGCGCTGCTGCTCGGCTCGGTCGTCACCCGCGCCTCCGGGCTCGCGCTCGCGGTGGCCACGCTGATGCTGCCGCTGATCGCGGCCGGCTACGTGAGCTCGGCGGGGTACCTCGGCGGTGTCGTCGGCGCGCCGCTCACCGGGACGCTGTGGCCGTCGTCGGCGTCGACCTCCGCGACGGTGATCGCGGTCGCCGGCGGCCTGATCGTGGTGATCTTCCTGGCCATCGCCGTGTTCGTCGCGTCGCGGATCCTGACGTCCGACATCGGCCTCGAGCTGTTCGTGCTCGGCGTGGACGAGCGCACCGCCGCCGCGATGGGGGTGCGCACCCCGCGCCGCAAGCTGGAGCTGTTCGTGCTCGGCTGCGTGTTCGCCGCGCTCGGCGGCGCGGCCTACGCGGGCACCCAGCAGTTCGTCCCCGAGACGCTCGTCGACCCGACGTCCGAGCTCGCGCTGCTGATCATGCTGTTCATCGGCGGGCGGCGGTCCGTCATCGGCGCGGTCATCGGCGCGCTGGTGATCCAGTACCTGCAGGGCGCCAGCAACTGGGTGAGCGTGAACATCCTGGTCGTCGAGGGACTGCTGCTCACCGTCGTGCTGCTGGTGGACCCGGAGGGGCTGGCCGGGATCGTGAATACCGGCATGGCGTGGCTGCGCCGGCAGCGCGGCGCGGGCCCGGTGGGTGCCGGCTCGAGTGACGAGGCTTTGGTGGTCGATGTGCCATCGACCACCAAAGAAGGCGGTCAGTGGGCCATCGACCGCGTTGGCGCGGACGGCGCGGCTCTGGCGGGCGCGCCGTCCGCGGCCGGCGGGGCCGACGCCGCGGGTGCCGGGGCGGCCTTGCTCGAGGTCAGGGGCATCGGGAAGGAGTACGGCGGGCTCACCGTCCTGGACGATGTCACGATCAGGCTCCCCGAGCGCGGCCTGTTCGGGCTCTGCGGTCCGAACGGCGCGGGCAAGACCACCCTGCTCAACGTCATCGGCGGCAGCGTGGCGCCGTCCCGGGGCACGGTCATCCTCGACGGCGAGGACATCACCAGGCGGCCGCCGCACGAGCGCTTCTACCTGGGCATCAGCCGCACCTTCCAGGCCGTCCACCTGATCAAGGGCCGCACCGTGCTCGACAACGTGGCGGTCGCCTGCCTGGCCTCGCACACGTCGTCGATCGTCACCCGCGTCGCGCGCAGCAAGCTCGACGACGCGCGGGACAAGGCCGCGCGGACCCTCAGCGACCTCGGCATGCGCGGCATCCAGGACCGCGAGGTCTCCAGCCTGACGCTGGAGAGCCAGCGGATGGTCGAGCTCGCCAGGGCGCTGGCCCCGAACCCGCGGGTCCTGCTGCTCGATGAGCCCGCCTCCGGGCTGTCAGAAGAGCAGCGCCACCGCCTCGCCGAGCTGCTGACCGCGTTCGGCGAACGCACCTGCGTGCTGCTCGTAGAGCACGACCTCGATCTGGTCGCGCAGGTCAGCGAGCGGATCTTCGTGCTCTCCAGCGGGCGGCTCGTCTTCGACGGCGGTCCCGCGGACTTCCGGGCCTCGCCCGTCGTGAACTCGCTCCTTGTCGGGCGCTAACAAAAGGAGGTTGGCAATACATGTCCCGAAGACGAATCCCGTTCGCCGCCCTGACGGCTGCCGCAGCGGCGGTCCTTATGGTCGGCGGCATCGCCGCGTGCAGCTCAGGCGGCGGCAACTCCGCCGCCAGCAGCAACTCCCCCATCGTCGCCTGCGGCGACCTGGCGCTCGCCGGGCCGTACGCGCAGATCGGCGAGACGGACAACTGGGGTGCCCAGGCTTACTTCAAGTACGTCGACGCCCACGGCGGCATCCTCGGCCACAAGGTCAACTACATCGCGTTCAACAACCAGTCGAACGCCGCGCAGTCCGAGCTGATCGCCAAGAAGTGCATCCAGCAGTACCACGCGAACGTCATCATCGGGCCGGAGTCCGGCGCCGACACCGAGTCCGCGCTGCCGATCGCGATCGCCAACCACACGATCCTGATCAGCCTCTCGTCCGGCTGGCAGACCAACGGCTACCCGGCCAGCGAGCTGAACTCCTGGGGCTTCCCCGGCTTCTACGATGTCTTCGCCGAGGACCAGATCGCCTCGGTGCAGAACCTGATCACGCCGCGGCACTACACCAGGGTCGCGCTGCTCGAGGACAACTGCGGCTCGGTCTGCCTGGCCAACCAGGGCACCGTGCAGACGCTGGCGAAGCAGGACGGCTTCCAGCTGGTCTCCACCCAGATCGACCAGGTAGGCGCCACCGACGTCACCCCGCAGGTGCTCGCCATGCTCGCCGCCAAGCCGCAGATCATCCTGTTCGGCCTGGTGCCGGGAACCGACTCGATCACCGCGATCCGCGCCATCCGCGCGCAGGACCCGACGATCCCGATCAGCGAGTGCTCCGCCTGTGAGCTGCCCAGCTTCATCTCGGCGGCCGGCGGCGCCTCGGTGATGAAGAACATCTACGTGCTCGGCTCCATGTCGCAATGGCTGGACAAGGCCCAGCAGGGCACCTCGGCGCAGGCCAAGGCGACCGCCGCCGGGCTCGAGCAGTACATGGCCGGGATGAAGGCGGCCGGCCTCGGTGCGGAGGACCAGATCGATAACAGCCAGGAAGGCTGGGACGCCGGGCTGGAGGTCGACTGGGCCATTACACAGGCAGGCAACCTGGACGAGACCACGATCATGCAGAAGCTCCAGCACCTGGACATCAACACGCTGGGCATCCTGTGGACCAGGACCCCGTCCAACTACGAGAGCTACAGCGACGTGCAGGCCGCCATGGAAACCATCAACTCCGACGGCTCAGCGACTCTGTTCAAGTAGCGCCGCGTTAAGGATTCTCCTGAACGGACTCGTGGTACCACGGGCCCGTTCAGGAGAATCGGAACGCGGGCCGGCGCGGACCGTCACGTTTGACGCGAGGCCTCCGCCACCGCGAGGTCTTTCCTGAAGCGCTCGTACTGCGCGATCTCCTGGCCGGCGGGGGTGAGCACCGTGTTGCGGGTCGCCACGGCGATCCGCGCGCGCATCGCCTCCTCCGCGTCCTGCCGCTCGCGCTCGGCGGCGACCACGGCCATGTTGCGGCAGCCGGAGGCGGTCAGGAAGCCGAGCAGCAGCAACGCCGCCGCCATGACAAGCAGCCACGGGATCAGCGAGACGTCGCCGAGCAGCGTTGACTTTTCCCGGCCGCCGTGCGCGACGGCGATCACCACGGCCCAGACGACGCCGCCCACCGCGAGCACCGTCAGCAGCCACTGCCAGACGGTGATCAGCCGCCACCACACGGGCACCGCGGCGCCGCCGGGGGCGGCTTCGCGCACCGCGCCGGCGAGCGCCCGCGGCACCTGGCCGGCCTTGCTCCGCGCCGCGGCCCGCAGCGAGGTGGACCACGGTTCCGGCAGGCCGGCGGTGACCTTGTCGGCGAACGCGTTGATCGCGTTGTCCACCTCGGACTGCGACGCGCGCCCGGCAGCGCCCGCGGCCGGCTCGGCGGTGCGGCCGCGCAGCGAGCGGACCGGATCGCGGTCGGACCCGCGGCGCGCCAGCAACGCCGGCGGCCAGCCGGTGAACCTGGCCGCCACCGCCTGGCGGGCGCCCGCCGCGGACTCCGCCACCGCCGTCAGCCCGGCCGCGGCGGCGAACGCCTCGGTGAGGTCGGCGGCCGGCGCCTCGGGGACGGCGATCGCCGGGTCGACGGCGTTGCGCGCGACACCGTCCGGCGTGGCGTCTTCCCACGGCGGCCTGCCCGGCTCGGCCTGCATGTCGTCCTCGGACAGCTCCCAGGGCGGCCTGGCGTCCTCAGGCACCGGGGCGGACAGCTCGTACCCGGTCGCGGCGGTCAGGCTCGCGAGCGCCGCGTCCGGCGCGACCTGCGGGCCGGCGTAGACGTCGAAGCCGCTGGCCACCGAGTCGATGTCGGCGGAGATCCGGTCGCCCGCCGCGCGGTTCGCGCTCACCGCCTCGGTGAGCAGCTCGCGGAGCTCGTCAAGGCCCGCGCCGGTACGCGCGGACACAGGCAGCACCGGGGTGTCGGCCAGGCCCTCCGCGTCGAGCAGGCGGCGCAGGTCGTTCTCGCAGTCCTTGACCTGATCCTCGGGAAGGAGGTCGATCTGGTTGAGCACCACGGTGAACACGCTCGCGTGGCCGGCCAGCGGGATCAGGTAGCGGTTGTGCACCGAGGCGTCGGCGTACTTCTGCGGGTCGAGCACCCAGATCAGCATGTCCGCCAGCTTGCTCAGCCGGTCCACCGCAGCCATCGACGCGGTCACGACCGAGTCGTGGTCGGGCAGGTCGAGCAACAGCAGGCCGTCGAGCGCGGACTCGCCGGTGTCCAGCGCGCTCGCCCGCGCGTACCGGTGGCGGCGCTGCACGCCCAGCCAGTCGAGCAGCGGGGCGGCGCCCTGCATCCCCCAGACGCACGCGTGCACGTGCCTGGTGGTTGGCCGGGTCACACCAGGCTGCGAGAACGTGGCCCCCGCCAGCGCGTTGAACAGCGTGGACTTCCCGCTGCCCGTACCGCCGGCGAGCCCGACCACGGTGTGGTTGCCGCTCAGCCGCAGCCGCTCCCCGGCCCGGCGCAGCACCGCGTCCGAGTTGTCGAGCAGCGACGTGCTGAACCCGGCGGCCGTTTTCGTCTCTTCGTGCTGGCGGCCGATCTTGACAAGCCCGGCGAGCGCGTCCAGCCGGTGGGACAGGTTCTGCTCCGCCATCTGCGGCGGGCCGATCCAGGGCAGCACGGTCACCGCACCGCCTCGAGCGAGTATTCGGCCTGGTACAGCCGGACGGCGGCGACCGGATCGACCTGCCCGGCGTCGTCGAGGAGCTCGAGGAAGCGCAGCAGCTCCTCGTCGAGCAGCAGCCGTACCCGGTCGGTGAGGTCCCTGCGGACCTGGCCGGTCAGCTCGCTGGCCGCCACGGTGCCGAAGGCGGATACCAGCAGCTCCCTTGGCACGGTGGCGATCTCGCCCGGCTCGTCCGCCTCGGCGGGGCCGGTTCGGCCGGCTCTTGCCTGGGGAGGCTGCTGGCCGGCCGCGATCGCCGGCTCGCCGAGCATGGCGACCAGCGTCACCAGGCTGAGCGGACCCGTGCGCTCGCTGGCGCGGCTCGTGGTGCTGGCCCGGCGTGACGTGGTCTCTCCCTGGATGAGCCGCATGAGGTGATCTTGCCAGGCGCTCACCGCCCTCGTGACACGCAGCGGGAGGTCGGGCGAGGAGCGGTCCAGCGACGGCGGCCTGGCCTGCCCTCCTGAGGCGCCGGCCGCGTCGGCGCCGAACGCCGACTCGAACTCGCGCTGCGCGTACTCGCCGCGAGTCGTGCTCGCCTCGGCCGCGGCCAGCAGCGCGGTGGCCGCCGGATCCGCACGCCAGGTGCGGGTGACCTGTTCCGCGGCGCGGTCCGCGACCGACACCACGAGAGCCTGCAGCGCCGCCCGCAGCGCGGTGTCGAGCGCCGCGGACCGGGAGACGCCCGTGCCCTTGCGCGCCCGCCTGCCGCCGTGCGCGCCGCGCTTGCCGCGCAGCGCTGCGCCGAGTTCGCCGCTGTCCGCGTAGTCCTGCCAACGGGCGAGCACCTCACCGCGCAGCAGCCGGGCGTTCCTCGCGGCGTCGTCGAACTCCTTGAGCGCGGTGCCGTAGGCGGCCTCGGCCTCGTAGCGGAGCCTGGTGCGCAGGCTCACCTGGGCGTCGACGTGGGCCGCGAGCCGCGGCACCCGGAATTTGAACGTGTCGAGGACGCCGGCCATCGTCTGGGTGAGCACCGCGACCCGCCTGTCGGAGTACTGGGCGGTCTCGGTCAGCCAGTCCTTGACCGGCTGCAGGATGTCGACGGGCAGCATGCCGTCGACAACGCCGGTCTCCGGGATCACGAACCGCCTGCCGGGGGCGATGCCGTTCGCGGCGAGCATGGCGTCGAAGTGGGCGACAAGCTCGGGGCGGTGGGCGGGCGGCACGCGGGACAGGATGACACCGAGTGCGGCGCCGCGCTCCCTGGCGTGCTGCAAGATCTCCCACACCGGCGCGTCCGCGTAGCGGCTGGCGCTGGTCATGAACAGCCACAGGTCGGACGCGTCGAGGAACTGGTAGGCGAAGTCGTAGTGCGCCCGCACCACGGAGTCGATGTCGGGGGTGTCCAGCAGCGCGACGCCCTTGGTCATGCCCTCGCTGGCGGCGAGCACGAGCAGCCCGTCGCGGCCCGGCCTGGCCAGCCCCTCCTGGCGGACGCGCGGCAGCGTGGGCAGGAACATGTTCTCCGCGAACCAGCCAATGTCGTCGGGGTGGCAGGCGAGCACCGGGGAGTTAGTGGTGGGCCGCCTGATGCCGGTGAGGCTCACCTGCGTGCCGACGATGCTGTTGACCAGCGTGGACTTGCCGGCGCCTGTCGAGCCGACGAGGGCGACCAGGATCGGCGCCGCGCTCTGGCGGACCCGCGGCAGCAGGTAGTCGTCGATCTGGCTGAGCAGCTTGGCCCGTTCCGCCTCCACCTCGACGGCACCCGGGAGGTCAAAGACCAGCGGAATAGCGGAGATCCGTTTCCTGAGGTTGAGCAGGGTAGCCTCGAGCAGCCGCGCGTCCACCCGGACCCGCGACTCACGCCAGGAGCCGGTCACGCCTGGCTGATACCCGGCCGATGCGGGCTGGCCACCAGCTGGTGGCACCAATTCCCCACCGGGCACCTGGTTTTCGCCCATTTCGTCGTCCGGCGCCGCCATGGAATTGACGATATCCGCGTCGCGTGGCTGGTTTGACAGATCTGCCTGCTGTGCCGGTTGTGGCTGACCTAGTTGGTGGGCTTGCTGGGCCTGGCCTGGCTGCTGGTCGTGCTCTGCTTCAGATGCGCGCCACGCTATTCCAGGCGACGGCGATTGTTCCGCCGTCTCGCCCTTTCCTTCCATTCGTCCCGCCTGCTTTTGCGCTCGTTAATTTTCCTTCGCCAGCGGGGGCACTAGCGAAGAGGCGTCGCCCGGCCGTAACCGGCGAGTTGTGGCCTGGCCGTGGCCGGTTAGCCGTCGCGCGAGGCCGGCCAGTTCGGTCGCGATGGTTACCACGCTGCCGATAACCACTACGGCCGGAGGCCGGATCTGCTCGTCTGCGACCTGCCTTTCGACTTGATCAAGCGTTGAGTAAATTGTGCGCTGCGTGGGCATGGTACCGTCCGCGATTACAGAAACCGGGCAGTTTCCCGGCCGTCCGTGCCTGATGAGCGTCCGCGCCACGTCCCCAAGGCGTTCCAGGGCCATCAGCAGCACCAATGTTCCATCGGTTTTCGCTAGTCCCGCCCAGTCCACCGTCGACCGCTCATCCCCGGGCGGAACGTGGACGGATATCACGTGAAAATCCTGCGCGGTGCCCCGGTGCGTCACCGGCACGCCCGCCGCGGTCGGCACCCCGACCGCGCTGCTGACCCCGGGCACCACCGTCACCGGCACGCCCGCCCGCAGGCAGGCCAGCATCTCCTCACCGCCGCGGCCGAACACGAACGGGTCCCCGCCCTTGAGC
>DATBBI010000130.1:0-14554 GCA_036271115.1 Trebonia sp. | reverse complement strand
TGGTGGATCGACGGCAACTTCTTCCAGGCGGGCCGCACCGGGTTCGTCGGCGACCAGCAGAACCAGTCGCTGCGCGGCATGCTGACCCGGCTCGCCGGCAGCGTGAACGGCAGCTTCGCCCTGTGGCTCGCCGTCGCGATCATCGTCGGGCTGCTGGGGCTGGCGGCCGCGGTCGTGCTGTACAACTCCGGGCGGTCGTTCGCCGGCCTGATGGCGTGCGCGCTGACCGCGCTGCTCATCTCCCCGATCAGCTGGGACCACCACTGGGTGTGGATCGCGCCGGGTCTCGCGGTGATCATCGACGCGGCCGTGCGGGCGCGGACGACCGTGGCGCGGGTCGCGTGGTGGGCGCTCGCCGCCGCCGTGCTCGTGGTGTACGGCGCGTGGCCGGACTTCTGGTCACGGAAGGCCGGGCTGCTGCAGGGCGGCCTGATCAACTACGCCCCGTCCAGCTTCTTCGCGCACGGCGACAACCCGGCCTACGCCGAATACCACTGGCGCGGCCTGCAGCTCCTGGCCGGGAACCTCTACCTGCTCGCCGGCCTGGGGCTCTTCGCCGTCACACTCGGCGCGGCGATCGTCGTGGGAGGCGCCTCGCGCCGGCATCCTGTCGTATCCGACCGCTTACGATGAGAAAGTGGCGGTTTCCGCGGGTGTAGTGCTGGCGGGCGGCCGGTCTTCGCGGATGGGCACGCCCAAGGCGGCCCTGGAGTGGCACGGGTCCACCCTGCTGCGCAGGACGGCCGGCATCCTGGCGCGCGCGACCGGCGGTCCCGTGGTCGTCGTGCGCGCGCCTGGCCAGGACCTTCCCGCCCTGCCGAAGGGCACGCTGGTGGCCGACGACCCGCGCGAGGGAAAGGGCCCGGTGCAGGGCATCGCCGTGGGGCTCGCCGCGCTGCGCGGGCGCGCCGACGCCGCGTTCATCGCCTCGACCGACATGCCGTTCCTGCACCCGGCCTTCATCCGCCGGGTACTGGCGGTTCTCGGTGACGGCGAAACCGTCGATGTCGCCCTGCCGCTCGCGCGCGGCTACAAACAGCCGCTGGCCGCGGCGTACCGGGTGTCGCTCGCGGATACCGCCGAGCGCCTGGTGAAAACCGGCAGGCTGCGCCCCGCCTTCCTCTTCGAGGAGTGCACCGTCGAAACGCTCGACGACGCCGCGCTGAAGCAAGACCCGGTGCTCGCCGCGCTCGACCCGGACCTGGACTCGGTGGTCAACGTCAACACGCAAGCGGACTACCAGGAGGCCAGGGCCCGGCCGGCGCCGGACGTGACCGTCCGGCTTTTCGGCACCCTCGCCAAGGGCGGCAGCAGCAGCGGCCCGCACACCGTCAGGGCCGCCACCGTGGGCGCCGCCGCCGGCGCGCTCGGCCTGGTGCTCGACCGGCACGTCACGGCAGCGCTGAACGGTGACCAGATCACCAGGGACGGCGAGACACCGCTCGTGGCCGGTGACACCGTCTTCTTCCTGTCCGCGGACGCGGGAGGCTGACGTGGCCGCCGGCGGTTACTTCGGACAGGCGCTCGTCGTGGACGCCACCACGGGGGCGAGTGAGGTCCTGCCGCTGCCCGATGAGGTCCTGCGCGCGTACATCGGCGGCTCCGGTCTTGGTGCCTGGCTGCTGCACCAGCTGGGGACGCCGGGGGCCGGCGCCCTGGACGCCTCGGCGCCGCTGGCGTTCGTGTTCTCTCCGCTGGTGGGCACGCCGCTGACCACCAGCGCGAAGTTCGCCGTGGTCGCGAAGTCGCCGCTGACCGGGATGCTGACCGACGCGCTGGCCTCCAGCCAGTTCGCGATCGCCGGGAAGCTCACGGGTCACGACGCGATCGTGATCCGCGGCCGCGCACACCAGCCCTCGGCACTGCTCGTCGACGGCGATGGCACCCGGCTCATCGACGCGGGGCACCTCGCCGCCATGACCGCCGCCGACGCCGACGCGAAGCTGCGCGGCGAACTCGGCCGGGGCTGGCGGGTGGCCGCGATCGGCCCGGCGGGCGAGCGCGGCGTCCGGTACGCGACGATCTCGCACGACGGCCGGCACGCCGGCCGCGGCGGCCTTGGCGCGGTGATGGGCGCGAAGAACCTGAAGGCGATCGCGGTCCGCGCGGCGGCGAAGGTCGCGACGGCCGACCCGGCCTCCGTGCTGCGGGCCGCACGGGACCTGCGGGAACGGTCGTTCGGCCCCGCGACGGAGAAGTACCGCGAGCTCGGCACGCTGGCCAACCTGCTCGCGTTCAACGCGATCGCCGCGCTGCCCACCCGCAACTTCCAGTCCGCCGAGTTCGAAGGCGCCGACCGCCTGGCCGAGCAGCCGCCGGACGCGACCGTCGAGGGAATGCGCCGGGTGGCGCGCAGCAGCTGCGCGTCCTGCACGATCGGCTGCGAGCACATCTACCGCGTCGGCCGGGGCAAGAAGGCGCGCGTCGAGTACGAAAACGTGTTCGCGCTCGGCCCGATGTGCGGGGTCAGCGACCCGGACGCGGTGCTCGCCGCGAGCGCCCGCTGCGACGAGCTCGGCATCGACACGATCTCGGCGGGCGGCACGATCGCGTGGGCGATGGAGTGCGCGCAGCGCGGCCTCATCGACGCCCCGTGGCTGCGCTTCGGCGACTCCGCCGCCCTCTTGCGCGCCCTGGACGAGATCGGCGCTCGCAGCACGCCGCTCGGGTCCCTGCTTGGCGAAGGCTCAAGACGAGCATCCAGAACGGTCGGGGCCGACTCCCAGGCCTTCGCTCCGCACGTGAAGGGGCTGGAGATGCCGGGGTACGAGCCGCGCACACTGCATTCCATGGCCCTTGGCCTCGCGGTGAACGCAAGGGGCGCGGATCACAACCGCTCCGGCGCCTACGAGGCCGACCTGTCCGGTGACCTGGACCGGCTCGACGGCGGCGACGCACACGTGGCGGCCGCGATCGAGACGGAAGACCGGGCCGCGGTGATGGACTCGCTGATCTTGTGCAAGTTCCTGCGCGGCGTGTTCACCGACCCGTTCACCGAGTGGGCGGCGCTGCTGTCCGCCGTGACGGGCTGGGACGTGACCGGCGCCGAACTGCGCGAGACGGCCCGCAGGATCGTCATGGCCAAGCGGGTCTACAACATCAGGGAGGGCTGGCAGCCCGACGACGACTGGCTGCCGGACCGGCTGCTGAACGAGCCGCTCACCCTCCCGTCCGGCCGCGTCGCGACGCTCACCGCGGACCGCCTCCGCGCGATGATCGACGGCTACTACAAATCCCGCGGCCTGAATTCCGCGGGACACCCAAATCCGGCGATTGTTGACGATCTGCGCTTGGCCTGATCCCCCGACGAGACGGATACTGCCACTATGGCTATTACTGCCCCGGAGAGCACGGGGACGGTGACGTTCACGATCGACGGTCGTGAGGTCACCGCGCCGGAAGGCGCCACGATCTGGCAGGCCGCCAAGGCCGCCGGCATCGACATCCCCGTGCTCTGTCACGACGAGCGATACGACCCGGTCGGCGTCTGCCGGATGTGCGTGGTCGACGTGGGCACCCCCGCGTTCGCCGCTTCGTGCGTGCGGGCCTGCGAGAACGGCATGCAGGTCACGACCAGTACCCCCGAGCTGGAGCGCAGCCGCGCGACGCTGACGGAGCTGCTGATGGCCGACCAGCCGCCGGCCGGGCGCGACCCGAAGCAGACCACCACTGGCGACAACGAGCTGCTCGCGCTGGCCGAACGGTTCGGGGTCAATCACAGCGACGCCGGCCTGCCCCTCGCGTCCGGCCGGGGCGCCGACCTGTCCAGCCCGGTGATCGCGGTCGACCACGACGCGTGCATCCTCTGCGACCGCTGCGTGCGGTCCTGCGACGACATCCAGGGCAACGACGTGATCGGGCGCACCGGCAAGGGGTACACCACGCACATCGCGTTCGACCTGAACGACCCGATGGGCGCCTCAACCTGCGTGTCCTGCGGCGAGTGCGTCGCCGCGTGCCCGACCGGCGCGCTCACCAACAAGCCGATCAACAACATCCCGATCCGGCCGCGCACCGAACTCGACGCGGTGGACACCGTCTGCCCCTACTGCGGCGTCGGCTGCGCCCTCACCTACTACGTGGACAGGGACAAGGGCGCGATCGCGTACGCGGAGGGCCGGGAGCAGCCAGGCTCGCACGGGCGGCTGTGCGTGAAGGGCCGCTACGGCTGGGACTACGCGGCCTCCCCGCAGCGCCTGACGATGCCGCTGATCCGCCGCGAGGACTCCTATCCCAAGGGGGCGCTGTCCGCCGACGTCCGCGGCGACATGGCCGCCGAAGACGGCGCGAGCAACGACCACGGAATGACCAGCGACGGTGACCCGAAGGGCAAGCGCAAGGGCGGCAAGCGCGGCCGCAAGCCAGGCGGCCTGGTCGACTACGCCGAGGTGCTGCCGCACTTCCGGGAGGCGACCTGGGAAGAGGCGCTGGACCTCGTGGCGCGGCGGCTGACCGAGATCTACGCGGAAGGCGGCCCGGCCGCCATCGCCGGGTTCGGCAGCGCGAAGTGCTCGAACGAGGAGGCCTACCTCTTCCAGAAGCTCATCCGCACCGGCTTCCACACCAACAACGTGGACCACTGCACCCGGCTGTGCCACGCCTCCAGCGTGGCGGCGCTGTTCGAGGGGATCGGCTCCGGTGCGGTCTCGACGACGTTCGGCGACGTGAAGAACGCCGGGGTCGCGATCGTCACGGGAAGCAACTCCACGGCCAACCACCCGGTCGCCTCCACGTTCTTCAAGCAGGCCCGCCGCAACGGCACCACGGTCATCTACGTGGACCCGCGGGCCGACAAGATGGCCGACCACGCGGATATCTACTGCCAGCTCAAGCCCGGCACCGACGTCGCCTTCTACAACGGCGTGATGCACGAGATCATCAGGCTCGGCCTCACGGACGACGAGTTCATCGCGAACCGCACGAGCAACTTCGAGGCGCTCAAGCGCACCGTCGCGGACTACCCGCCAGAGCGCGCCGAGCAGATCACCGGCGTGCCCGCGGACACGATCAGGCGGGTCGCCAGGGCCTGGGGCGAGGCCAAGGCCGGAATCATCTTCTGGGGGATGGGCATCTCCCAGCACACGACCGGCACCGACAACGCCCGCTGCCTGATCGCGCTGTGCGCGATCACCGGGAACGTCGGCAAGCCAGGCGCCGGCCTGCACCCGCTGCGCGGGCAGAACAACGTGCAGGGCGCGTCCGACATGGGCCTGATCCCGATGTTCTACCCGGACTACCAGAAGGCCGACGACCCCGGCGTCAAGTCCCGGTTCGAGTCCGCGTGGGGCGCCGGCGACCTCGACCCGAAGCGGGGCCTGACCGTCACCGAGATCATCGGGTCCGCGCTCAAGGGCGGCGTGCGCGGCATGTACATGCTCGGCGAGAACCCGTTCCTGTCCGACCCGAACATCAACAAGGTCCGCAAGGCCCTCGCGAAGCTGGACTTCCTCGTCGTGCAGGACATCTTCCTGACCGAGACGGCCGAGTTCGCCGACGTGATCCTGCCCGCCTCCTCGTACCTGGAGAAGGACGGCACGTACACCAACACCGACCGCCGCGTGCAGCTCGGCCGCAAGGTGCTCGACACCCCCGGCCAGGCGCGCGTCGACTGGGAGGTGGTGCAGGACATCGCCAACAGGATCGGGCTCGACTGGCGGTATGAGTCGGCGCGGCAGGTCTTCGAGGAGATGGTCTCGGTCATCCCGAGCTACAAGAACCTCAGCTACGACAACCTCGGTCTGACCGGCAAGCTGTACCCGAACCCGGACCCCGAGCACAGCGACGGGACCGTGGTGATGTTCGGCGAGCGCTTCAATACGAACGACGGCCTCGCGCACCTGGTGCCCGCCGAATGGCTGCCGGCCAAGGAACTGCCGGACGCGGAGTACCCGTTCGTGCTGAACACGGGCCGGATGCTGGAGCACTGGCACACCGGGTCGATGACCCGCCGGTCCTACGCGCTGGACGCGATCGCGCCGACGGCACTGGTGTTCCTGCACCCGGACGACGCCGCCAGCCTCGGCCTGGGTGACGGCGAGATGGCGCGGGTCAGCTCCCGCCGGGGCACCATCGAGCTCGCGGTGAAGGTGTCGCACCGGGAGGCGCCCGGCAACTGCTTCATTCCGTTCCACTTCAGGGAGGCGGCGGCGAACCTGCTGACGATCGACGAGATCGACCCGTTCGGGAAGATCCCCGAGTTCAAGTTCTGCGCCGTGCGCATCGAGCCCGCCGACGTCAGCATGCGCGCCGATGGCGGTGTCTCCTAATGGCTGAGGCCCAGGTCCGTGTCCCCGGCGTCGAGGCGCGGGCGGGGAAGTTCCCCGGCCCGAGCCTGATCCCGGCGCTCAACGCGATCCAGGAGCGGGTCGGCTGGCTGCCCCGCGAGGAACTCGTGACGCTGTCCCGCGACGTGCACCGGCCGCTGTACGAGATCGAGGGGCTGATCTCGTTCTACCCGCACTTCCGCACCGACCCGCCGAAGCAGGTGCAGCTCCGGGTCTGCCACGACCTGTCCTGCTGGCTGCGCGGCGCGGACGAGCGGATCGCGAGGCTCAAGGAGCGCTACGGCGCCGACGCGAACGTCGAGTTCGTGGAGGGATCCTGCCTCGGCCGGTGCGACATCGCGCCGGCCTGCACGGTGAACGAGGCGCCGGCCGGGATGGACGAGGCGGACGCCGCGGTGACGGCGGCGAAGGAAACGGCGCGGGCGGACGAGGCGCACCCGAACGGTCACCACACCCCAGCCGCCGCCGCGGCCGCGGCCTCCGCCCGGTGGCCCAACGATCCGTATGCCACGCCCCAGGACCGCTACGGCGTCGTCAAGGCGGTGCTGGCCGGTGATCTGGCTACCGGCCAGATCATCGCCGCGCTCAAGGACAGCGGGCTGCGCGGCATGGGCGGCGCCGGGTTCCCGGCGGGCCGCAAGTGGGACCTGGTGGCGGCGCAGGAAGCGACGCCCACGTACGTGATCTGCAACGCCGACGAGTCCGAGCCGGGCACGTTCAAGGACAGGGACATCCTCGCCACCCAGCCGCACCTGGTGCTCGAGGGCATGCTGCTCGGCATGCTCGCGGTCGGCGCCGAGGAAGGCTGGGTGTTCATCAGGCACGAGTACGGCCCCGAGGAGCAGGTGGTCCGCCGCGAGATCGAGCACCTGCGCGACGCCGGCCTGATCGGCCCGGACGCAGGCGGAACCGGCAGGCGGCTGAACGTCGAGGTGTTCACCTCGCCTGGCGGCTACATCCTCGGCGAGGAGTCGGCGCTCATCGAGTGCATGGAAGGGCACCGCGGCGAGCCGCGGAACAAGCCGCCGTTCCCCGGCACCTACGGCCTGCACGGCAAGCCGACGCTGATGAACTCGGTCGAGACGTTCGCGCACGTCCCGGTCATCGCGCTGCGCGGCGCCGACTGGTGGAAGGCGCAGGGGCGGCCAGGCAAGAACGGCGACGAGCATGCCGGGCTGAAGTTCTTCGCGGTCTCCGGGCACGTCGAGCACCCCGGCGTGTACTGCGTGCCGATGGGCACCACGGCCCGCGAACTGCTCGACCTGGCCGGCGGGGTGTCGGGCGGGCGGCCGCTCGGCGCCATCCAGCCGGGCGGCGCCTCGTCCAACTTCATCGGGCCCGGCCAGCTGGGCGTGGAGCTGGACTTCGGCACGCTGCAGGCGGCCGGCTCGATGCTCGGCTCCGGCGCGATGGTGGTCATGGCCGAGGGCACCGACTTGCTCGCCGCCGCGACGAACGTGCTGCGGTTCTTCCGCGACGAGTCCTGCGGCAAGTGCGTGCCGTGCCGGGTGGGCTCGACGAAGGCCCACGTCATCCTTGACGGCCTGCTCGCCGCTGGCGGCGGCCCCAGCGGTGTGAACGGTGAGGTACGCGACCTCGCCGACGTACTGCGCCGCACCTCGATCTGCGGTCTCGGCCAGGTCGCGCTCGGGCCGGTGATGAGCGTGGTCCGGCTCGCGGAGGACCATGGCTGACGCCGTCGGGCGGGAGTTCTTCACCACCAGGACGGTCGCGGAGGCCCTCGCCGGCTTCCGGCCGGCGCGGCGGGCCGGCACCGAGACCGTGCCGCTGCGCGACGCGCTGCGCCGGGTGCCCAGCGAGCCCGTCACCGCCCCGTACCCGCTGCCCGGGTTCGCCCGCTCCACCGTCGACGGGTACGCCGTCCGCGCCGCCGACACCTACGGGGTGTCCGAAGGCCTCCCCGGCTACCTCGACGTCACCGGCGCCGTGCGCATGGGCGCCGAGCCGGGCACGGCGGTCACCGCGGGCACCGCCGTCACGATGCCGACCGGCGGCGTGATACCGGACGGCGCGGACGCGGTCGTGATGGTGGAGTACACCGCGGAGGCCATGCCCGGCACGATCGAGGTGGTCCGCCCGGTCGCGCCCGGCGAGGGCATCGTGCGCGCCGACGAGGACGCCAGGCCCGGTGACGAGATCATCCCGGCCGGCCGGCCGCTGCGCCCCCAGGACCTGGGCATGCTCGCCGCGGCGGGCGTGACGTCCGTGACCGTGCACAAGAAGCCGGTGGTGACGATCTTCTCCACCGGCGACGAGGTGGTCCCGCCGGACACCCGGGAGCTCACGCCGGGCCAAGTACGCGACGCGACGGCGGCCGCGCTCGCCGCCCTGGTCACGGACGCGGGCGGCGAGCCGGTCTTCGGCGGGATCGTGGCCGACGACCCGGGCGCGCTGGAGAAGGCCCTCCGCGACGCCTTGCCGGCCAGCGACGTGCTGCTGATCTCCGCCGGGTCCTCGGTCGGCGTCAGGGACGAGACCGCGAACGCCGTCGGCCGCCTCGGCGAGCCGGGCATCTGGTGCCACGGGCTGGCCATCAAGCCGGGCAAGCCGACACTGCTCGCCGAGTGCGCCGGGGTGCCCGTCATCGGGCTGCCCGGCAACCCGCGGTCGGCGCTCGTCGTGTTCCGGCTGATCGGGATGCCGGTCGTCCGCCTGGTCGGCGGCTGCGCCGTGCCGCCGCCCGAGCCGTCGGTACGGGCCAGGCTGTCGCGCGATCTCGCGTCAGCGACCGGGCGCCTCGACGTCGTCCAGGTGACGGTGCGCGACGGCGTCGCGGCCCCGGTGTTCGGGCCGTCGGCGCTCTTGTCCGTGCTGACCGCGGCGGATGGCTACATGGTGATTCCCGAGGAAGCGACCGGGCTCGACGCGGGTAGCGTGGTCGACGTGATCCTGTATGCCTGAGGCGACGGTCGCCGGATGTGACGAACGCGGCACGGCTGGCGAGGCCTGCGAGACGCGCCATGCCTGACAGGCCGGGCGGTCCGAACAGCCCGTTCATCCGCGACGTGCCCGCGGCCCAGGCGCTGGACGCGTGGCGCGCCGCCCGCGAGGCCGCGGGCTGCCCCGACCGGCTGCCCGCTGTCACGGTGCCGGTCGCCGAGGCCGGCGGCCTCGTCACCGCCGCGCCGGTCTGGGCCGTCAGGTCCTCCCCGCCGTTCGACGCGGCGGGCATGGACGGCATCGCGGTCCGGTCCGCCGACACGCCCGGCGCGAGCGAGACCACTCCGCTCTGGCTGCCGCCGGACGCCTACACGGTCGTGGACACCGGCGACCCGATGCCCGACGGCCGCGACGCGGTGGTCATGCGCGAGCACGTCCACTACGACGACGCGGGCCGCGCGGAACTGCGCGCCGCCGTCCCCCCGTACCAGCACGTCCGGTCCATCGGCGAGGACGTGAGCACCGGCGAGCTGCTGCTGCCTGAGGGACACCGGCTCCGCGCCGTCGACCTGGCGGCAGCGGCGGCCGCGGGGGCGACGCACCTGTCCGTTCGGAAGAAGGCTCTTATCTTTATCCTCCCGACCGGAGACGAGGTGCGGCCGATCGGGACGGAGACCGGACCGGGGCAAATCCTCGACACCAATTCCCTCATGCTCGCCGAGCAGGCACGGGAGGCCGGGTGCGAGGCGCGGTGCCTGCCGATCGAGCCCGACGACCCAGCGCGGATCGCCACGGTGGTGCGGGAGGCCGCCGCGGACTGCGACCTCCTGATCGTGATCGCCGGGTCGAGCGCGGGGCGGGACGACTACACCGCGCGGGTGGTCGCGTCGGCGGGGACGCTGGCCGTGCACGGGGTCGCCGTCCGCCCCGGGCACCCCGTGGTGCTCGGCGTCGTGGGGCGGACGCCGGTGCTTGGCGCGCCGGGGTATCCGGTGTCGGCCGCGCTCACCTTCGACATCTTCGCTATGCCGCTGCTCGCGGAGCTGTCCGGCGCGCCGCCGCGGCAACGGCCGCGTGCCCAGGCACGGCTGGCCCGCAAGCTCGCGTCACCGCTCGGCATGGACGACTGGGTGCGGGTGCGGCTCGGGTCCGTCGGCGGGTCACTGGTCGCGACACCGCTGCCGCGCGGCGCCGGAGTGCTAACATCCCTGGTCCGGGCCGACGGGCTGCTCGTGGTGCCGGCCGGCGTGGAGGGACACCACGCCGGGTCTTCCGTGCCCGTCGACCTGCTGCGCGGGCTTGACGAGATCGCGCGGACCATCGTCGCGATCGGGTCGCACGACCTGGTGCTCGACCTGGCGTCGTCCGCGCTGCACGCGGACGACCCGATGGTGACGCTGGCCTCGTCCAACGTCGGGTCCCTCGGCGGCCTCGTCGCGCTGCGCGACGGCCTGTGCCACATCGCCGGGTCGCACCTGCTCGATCCGGCCTCCGGCGAGTACACGCTGCCGTACGTGGACCGGGTTTTCGGGGCGGCGGCCGCCGACGTCGCCGTGGTGCGGCTGGTCGAGCGGTCGCAGGGGCTGATGGTGGCCGCCGGGAATCCCCTGGGCATCCCCGGGCTCGCCGATATCTGCCGGGCCGGGGTGCGCTACGTGAACAGGCAGCGCGGCGCGGGCACGCGGGTCCTGCTCGACGTCATGCTGGGACAGCTCGGCATCGCCCCGTCCTCGATCGAGGGGTACGCACGGGAGGAGCCGACGCACCTGGCGGTCGCGGCGGCGATCGCATCCGGCCGGGCCGACGCGGGCTTGGGGATCATGGCGGCCGCGCAGGTATTCGGGCTCGACTTCGTGCCGCTCGCCACGGAGCCGTATGACCTGGTCGTCGCGCCGGGCGCGCTGGAGTCGCCACAGCTCGCGCCGCTATGGGCGCTGCTGCGGTCGGACCGCTTCAAGGCCTCGGTCGACGAACTCGGCGGCTACTCCGCCAAGGAAATGGGCCGCCGGGTGCGCTGACGCCGGCCCACGGCGTTGTTCCCTGACCCCAAAAACCGCCAGAATGCCGCGTTCGTACGGCAATAGACCGAGATTCATTGGTCGTCATACGATCTACGTGAGCGGTGGTGACCGCCAGGAAGGTGTGCTGGGATGAGCAAGCAGGTTCGGCTGACCGAGCCGCTGGTCCGGGTTAACGGCGAGCTGCGGCCGGCGAGCTGGGACGAGGCGCTGGATCGCGCCGCGGCCGGGTTCGCCAGGGCGCGCGAGCAGGATGCCACGAAGTCGTTTGGGATGTTCAGCTGCTCGAAGGCGACGAACGAGATGAACTACGCGGCGCAGAAGTTCGTCCGTTCGGCGATGCTGAGTAACAACATCGACTCATGTAACCGTACTTGACACGCCCCCAGTGTCGTCGGTCTGGCGGCAGCATTCGGAGCGGGTGGCGGCACCAGCTCCTACCGGGAGGCGGAGGACGCGGACCTCATCGTCATGTGGGGTTCGAACGCGCGTGAAGCGCACCCGATCTTCTTCCACCATGTCCTGAAGGGGATCCGTAACGGCGCCAAGATGTACGCCGTCGACCCGCGGCGGTCGTCCACCGCGCAGTGGGCGGACGCCTGGCTCGGCATCCACGTGGGCAGCGACATCTCGCTGGCCAACGCGATCGCCAACGAGATCATCACCGCGGGCCTGGCCAACGAGGAGTTCATCAGGCGCGCGACGGTGAATTTCGAGGCGTACGCGCGGAAGGTCAGCGAGTACCCGCTCGAGCGCGCCGAGCGCGACAGCGGGGTGCCAGCGGAGCTCATCCGGCAGCTCGCCCACGACTACGCCAGGGCCGACCGGGCGCAGATCTGCTGGACGCTCGGCATCACCGAGCACCACAACGCCGCCGACAACGTACTCGCGCTGATCAACCTGTCGCTGCTCACCGGTCACGTGGGCCGCTACGGCTCCGGCCTGGTGCCGCTGCGAGGCCAGAACAACGTCCAGGGCGGCGGCGACATGGGCGCCATCCCGAACAAGCTGACCGGATTCCAGGACATCGAGACCAACTCCGATGCCCGCCGCCGGTTTGGCGAGAAGTACGGCGTCACCATCAATCCGAAGAAGGGCATGCACCTGTCGCAGATGTTCGAGGCGATGGAGGAGGGCGAGCTCACCGCCGCCTACGTAGTCGGCGAGAACCCGCTGCGCTCGGAAGCGAATACCTACCGCACCCGCAAGCTCCTCGAGGGCCTGGAGTGCCTGGTGGTGCAGGACATCTTCCTCACTGACACCGCCAAGGCGGCGCACGTGGTGCTGCCCGGCACGGCCTCCTGGTGCGAGTCCGAGGGCACCGTCACCAGCAGCGAGCGCCGCGTGCAGCGGGTCCGCAAGGCGATCGACCCGCCGGCGGGCGCCCGCGACGACATCGAGATCATCACGGAGCTCGCACGGCGGCTCGGCACCGACTGGGGCAGCCCCACCCCCGAGGATCTCTGGAACGAGCTGCGCACGCTGTCGCCCATGCACCGGGGCATGAGCTACGAGAAGCTCGAGCGGCTCGGCGGCGTGCAATGGCCGTGCCCGGACGACGAGTCCGAAGGTACCCTGTTCCTGCACGCCAGGCTGTGGGAGACCGACCCGGTCAAGCGCGGGAACCCGGCTCCGTTCCACGTGGTGGAGCAGGAAGACCCGATCGACGAGCTCACCGCCGAGTACCCGATCAGGCTCACTACCGGTCGCCGCCTGGACTCCTATAACACGGGCGCGCAGACCGGCCACTACAGCACGCCGATCCGGCGGCCTGAAACGCTGAACCTCTCGCCGGAGGACGCCGCCGAGCTCGGCTTCGCCGAGGGTGAGCTGGCGGAGATTTCCTCTCGCCGCGGCTCGGTCACCGCGCCGGTGCACGTGGACGAGACCCTCCGCAAGGGCCTGGCCTTCATGACCCTGCACTTCCCCGAGCAGGTGGAGACCAATATCCTCACTCTCGACGCATGGGACCCGAAGTCCGGCACGGCGGAGTTCAAGGCGACCGCGATCCGGGTGGAGAAGGCGGCGGATGCCGAAGCGGATGCCGACGCCGATGCCGCCGTGGCGGCGAGCACCACGGAGGTGGCTACCTAGATGGACCTCCGGCTCGGGGCGTCGGTGCCCGCGACCGGCGAGGAACGGGCCGCGATCGAGTCGGTTCTCGGGCCGCCGGACTCCGGCTGGGACGGCGGGCAGCGCACCGCCGCGGACGGGCACGTCGCCTACGGCGGCCGCGCCGCCCGGGCGCGCCGTCACCTGCTGATCACCGTGCTGCACGCGGTGCAGGAGCGGATCGGCTGGATCAGCCCCGGCGCCATCGACCACATCGCGGAGCGGCTCACCGTCCCGCCCGCCGAGGCGTACGGCGTCGCCTCGTTCTACGCGCTGTTCCGCACCGCGCCGTCGCCCGGCGCGGTCGTGCACATCTGCGACGACCTCGCCTGCCAGGTGAACGGCGCGGAGGAGCTGTGCGAGCGGATGACCCGCCGCTTCGGCAAAGAGGGCACGGAGTCCGCCTTCGACGGCGCGGGGGTCACCTGGCAGCGCAGCCCGTGCCTGGGCCAGTGTGACCGCGGGTCGGCCGCGCTCATCCAGCGCGCCGGCGCCGACCCCGCCCGCGTCGGGCTCGCCCCGGCGGACCCGGACCAGATCTGGCGTTCGCTGACCGTCCCTGACGAGGGTGCGGGCCGCCCGCTAGTCATTAGTTCATCCCGAACGGTCTCGTTGCTCCGCCGCGCCCGCCAGGTAGACCCGTCCTCGCTGGACTCCTACCGGGCCTCCGGCGGGTACGAGATGCTCCGCCGGGCGGTAGCGCTGACCCCGCAGGGCGTACTGCGCGAGGTCAAGGACGCCAAGCTGCTCGGCCGCGGCGGCGCAGCGTTCCCGACCGCGATCAAGTGGGAGGCCGTCGCCGCCAACCCGGTCCAGCCGCACTACGTCATCTGCAACGCCGACGAGTCCGAGCCGGGCACCTTCAAGGACCGGGTGCTGATGGAGGAGGACCCGTACGCACTGGTCGAGGCGCTCACCGTGATGGGCTACGCGTGCGAGGCAGAACACGGGTTCATCTACATCCGCGGCGAGTACCCGCTGGCCGAGGCGCGGCTGCGGCATGCCGTCGCGCAGGCGCGGGCTCGCGGCTTCCTCGGCCCTGACGTGATGGGCAAGGGCTTCGCCTTCGACATCGAGGTCAGGCGCGGCGCCGGCGCTTACATCGCCGGCGAGGAGACCGCGCTGATCAACTCGCTGGAAGGCAAGCGCGCCGAGCCGCGGAACAAGCCGCCGTTCCCCGCGCAGTCCGGCCTGTTCGGCAAGCCGACCGCGGTCAACAACGTGGAGACGCTGCTGTCG
>DATBBI010000129.1:0-5220 GCA_036271115.1 Trebonia sp. | reverse complement strand
ACGGCGACCGCCCGGATCGCGCCCCCGAGCGCCCATGCGACGGCGGCGACCGCAAGCGTCAGCAGCAGGAACCACATGGCGTACCGGTCGGCGAGGCGGACGAACGGCGCCTGCGAGTCCTCCGCCTCGCTGACCAGGCGGACGATGCCCGCGTACGTGCTGTCGGCGGCGGTGCCGGCGGCCCGCAGGTCGAACGGGCCGCCCGCGTTCACCACGCCGCTTCGGACCCGGTCGCCGCGAACATGCTCGGCTGGCCGGGCCTCACCGGTCAGCGCGGACTCATCGAGAACGGCCGCGACTGAGGCGACCGTGCCGTCCACCGGCACTACGTCACCGGACGCCACCAGCAGCAGATCGCCGGCCGCGACGGCGTCGAGCGACACGATCTCGACGTTGTGATCCCGGTAGCGGCGGGCGGTGCGCGGTGCCCTGTCCAGCAGCGCGGTCAAGTCGTGCCGCGCGCGCAGCGCCGCCCAGGCCTCCAGGGCCCTGCCGCTGGCCAGCATCACGCTGATCACCGCGGCGGCCAGCAACTCGCCCACCGCGACCGCACCCGCCAGCGCCAGCAGCGCGATCAGGTCCACGCCGAGCCGTCCGCGGCGGACGCTGTCGACGGCCGACCACACCGCGTAGGCCAGGCCGAACCCCGCCGACACCAGCCAGCACGCGTCCGCGGCCCTGCCCGCCCCCGCGAGCAGGGCCAGTCCACCGACCGCCAGCCCGGCAGTGGTCACGGCCAGCAGGAGCACCGCCGACCGCCGGCCGAGCCAGCCGGCCGCCGAGCGGACAACGGCGCTCCTCATACCTCCACCCTCGCGCGCGAGAACCCGCAGATCGCGAGCCAGACGTCATGACGCATCGGGACCTCCGTCCTCGGTGCGGACAAGGGCTGAACCAGGTGCTGGCTAGAGTGAGGTCGTGCCCAGCACCGTGTATCGCGACGCCGCGCTGGCCGACGGGCGTTCCCCGCGGCTGCGGGTGGGTGTCAGCCTGCTGACGGAGGACGGCCTGATCCGCTGGATCCGGCCAGCCGGCGATGAGGGCGATCTCCCGCCCGGGTGCGAGGTGGTCGACGCGGGCGGTACGACGATCGTCCCCGGCCTCGTGGACGGCCACAGCCACCTGACGTTGCCCGGCGGCTCACACTGGATCGCCCGCGGTGCGGACCCGGCGGAGACGCTGGTCGCCGTGGCCGAGTCCAACGGGGAGCTGCAGCACCGGTCCGGTGTCCGCTGGGCGCGTGATGTCGGCTCTCCCCGGCGCGAGCACGACGGCGTCGACCGCGCGCTCGCCATCGGGGTCAGGGACCGGTGGCGCGGGCGCCGGGACCGGCCGTATGTACGCGCGGCGGGCACCTGGATCACGACGGCGGGGGTGCTGCCCGGCGGGCTGGCGGTCGAGGCCCGTGACGCTGACGAGCTCGTCGCCGCGGCGGTTGGCCAGCTCGACGACGGCGCGGACTTCGTCAAGCTCTACCTGGACGGGCCGGACCCGGAAACCGCGCCGTGGACCGCCGCCGAGGTGGGCCGCGTCGTCGAGGCGGTGCACGCGCGCGGCGCGAAGGTGACCGCGCATTCCTCGCGGCTGTCCGGCGCGCGGGTGTGCGCCGAGGCGGGAACCGATTCGATCGAGCACGGGTTCGAGCTCGACGCCGACGTCACGCGTCTGATGGCGGAACGCGGTGTCGCGCTGGTCACCACGCTGACGGTGATGAAGTCGTGGCTAACATTCACCACGACCACGGCGCTGCCCAGGTTCGCCGGGCCGGACAGCAGGACCCGGATCCTGGGCCGGCTGGAACTGGCCAGGCACAGCGTCGGCCTGGCGCGCGCGGCAGGGGTCGCCATCGTGGGCGGCACCGACTTCGGCGGCGGTTCGGCGCGCGCCAACCAGCTGCCCTGGGAAGTCGAATCCCTGGCCGAGGCCGGACTCGAACCGTGGGAGGCGCTGGCCGCGGTGACCTGGCGCGGCGGTGAGCTGCTCGGGGAGCCGGAGGCAGGAGTGATCAGGGAGGGCGGGCCTGCGGACTTCTCACTGGTGCACGGCGACCCGCTCAGCGACCCCACCGCGCTGTGGCGCGTCTGGCGCGTCGCCTGAATCCGCCGGCGGGCGGTGACCGATGCTCTAGTCAGGTGCCGGCCGCTTGCTCGAAGGCGGCGGAGAACAGGTAGCTGGTGGCCAGGCTGCGGTATGGCCGCCATTTCTCCGCGATGGCCAGCACCTCCTCCTGCGCCGGGAGGTGATCGAGCTGGTACACGGCCTGGACAGCCTTGCGCAGCGCGAGGTCGCCAGGCAGGACGACATCCTCCCGGTCCAACGCGACGATCATGGCGCCCTGCACGGTCCACGGGCCTATTCCGGGAATCGCGGTGAGCTCGGCGATGAGTTCGTCGTCGGGCAGGCTGCTCAGCGTTTCCTGGCTCAGCCTGCCGTCCGACAGCCGGGCTGCGAGATCGCGGAGCGTGCCGATCTTCCGCCATGACAGCCCGGCCTCGCGGAGCTTGGCCGGATCGGTCTCCAGCACTTCTTCCGGCGACGGGAGACGATCGCCGAACAGGGCCCGGATGCGGCTCATTGTCCGGCGGGTCGCGGGGACGGACAGCTGCTGCCCGGTTACCTGGAACAGCAGCGCACCGAACAGGTCCATCGGCGGCAGCTGGGAGATCCAGGCCCGGGGGTCGAAGTCAGGCCGCTCGTCGATGAGCCGCGCCAGTACCGGATCGGCGTCGCGCAGGTGCGAGCGCGCCCGCCGCAGCCACTCGGCGCGGGTACTGGTCATCGAGCGGCACCTTCTTCAAGACGGGGACCTAGTGTGCTCCACGCTAGCGGCCGGCTAGGTGAGCGGGGCTCCCCTTGATCCGGTGATTCGCGGTCCTGGGCTTGCTCGAGGTCCGCCACATCACGGTGTGCCCCTGATCGCCTCGCGGACGGCCTGACGCAGGGCTTCGCGGAAGGCGCGGATCGCCGGGTGCCGGCCGGCGCCGGCGCGCACACCGGTCGTGAGGCGGCGGTGCGGCCGCCCGGGCAGCGGCGTGATCCGCGCGGCCGGGCGGGGCACGGCGGCAAGGAGCAGGCCCGGGATGACCGCGGCGGCGTGCCCCGTCTCCGCCAGGTGGATCTGCAGCAGCAGGTCCGAGGCCACGTAGCGAACGTCGGGCTCGAAGCCCGCCTCCCGGCAGGCGTTGCGCGCCCACTGGCCGGGCCCGGTGTCCGCCGGGTCGAAGATCCACGGGACCCCGGCCAGGTCCGCGAGGCGCACCTGCGCGCCAGGCTCGCCGTCAATGGCATACCGGCCGTGCGCAGGGAACACGGTGAAGAGCTCGTCGTTCGCCAGCAGCTGGGTGCGGGCTCCGGCGACCGGCGGATGCGCGGTGCCCGGGTACTCCTCGCCGAGGACGACGTCGAAGTCGTGCGCCAGCAGGCCCGCGAACGCCGGACCCGCCTCCTGATGCGCGATCTCGACCCGCAGTCCCGGGTGGCGCTCGGCCAGGCGCGTCAGGACCGACGGGACCAGGGCGAACAGCACCGACTGGAACGAGGCGACCCGCAGCGTGCCGCGCACTTCGGCGAGCGAGGCGCGCAGGTCGGCTTCCGCCTCCTCGAGCCGTTCCAGTATCGCCTCGGTGTGCTCGACCAGGATGCGTGCCTGCGGGGTGAGCCGGACACCGCGGCCGGCCGGCTCGAGCAAGGGCACTCCCGTCTCGGTCTCCAGCTGGCTCAGCTGCTGAGAGATCGCCGACGGGCTATAGGACAAGGCCCGTGCCACGGCGGCGAGGGTCCCGCGGCGGTCCAGCTCGCGCAGGAGCCGCAGGCGGTGCACGTCGAGCATGACCCGTGTCCTCTCATTAATAGTCAACTTTGCTTATCAGTATTGCTCAAAATCATTCGCTGGACGAAACAGTTCTGATTGGCGACTGTAGATGTATGCCAGGACAGACCACCACGATGACCGCTGCCGCCTCGCTAGCCACGCCGATGAAGCGCCGGGCGCTTCCCGGGCCGGCGATTCTCCTCGTGCTCGGTTCGTGTTCGTCGCTCCAGGCTGGCGCGGCGCTCGCGATGCGGCTGTTCCCGGTTGTCGGGGCCCCCGGCGCGACCCTGCTGCGCGTCGGGCTGGCGGCTATCGTGCTGCTCGCCCTGACCCGGCCCCGGGTCCGCGGCTGGGGCAGGAAGCAGTGGCAGGCTGTGCTGCTCTACGGCGTCAGCATCGCCGGGACGAACGCGTTCTTCTACGCCGCCCTCGCCAGGCTCCCGCTGGGCACGGCGGTGACCATCCAGTTCCTCGGCCCGCTCACGCTGTCCGCCGCGTTGTCCCGCCGGATGCGCGACCTCGGCTGGGTCCTGCTGGCCGTGACCGGCGTTGCCATCCTCGGCCTCACAGAAAGCCACGGGACCGCGGCCGGCGGGTCACTAAGCCTCGCCGGCGTTGCGTTCGCGCTGGCCTCCGGCGCGTTCTGGGCCACGTACATCATCACAGGCGCCCGCGTGAGCGCCGCCGCGGCAGGCCGCGGCGGCCTCGCCGTCGCGATGAGCGCGGGCACCCTGGTCCTCCTGCCATTCGGGGCGCTGGGCGCGGCACGGATCGCGCAATCGCCGCACCTGATCCCGGTGGCCTTCGGCATGGCGCTGCTGGCCTCGGTCGTGCCCTACTCGCTGGAGCTGGCGGCGATGCGCCGGGCGCCGAAGCGCGTCTTCGGCATCCTGCTCAGCCTGGAGCCCGCCGTCGCGACGATGGCCGGCTGGCTGCTGCTCGGCCAGCACGCCTCGGCTGTCGCACTCGCGGCGGTCGTCATCGTGGTCGCGGCGAGCACGGGCTCCGCCCTGGGCTCCAGGTAGGTCCAGTGAGACCTCCCTTTTCAGGTCTCGCCTCGCGTGTGTAACGTCGCTATGGTCGAAGCCGCGTGAGTCATGAGGCGTTGAGGGACGGGTGCCGATGAAGCTGCCTTACGTTGAGTACGAGGCACCCACGACCATCGCAGAAGCTGTCGACTTGCTGGCTGAACACGAGGACGAGGCGAGCGTGCTCGCCGGGGGGCAGAGCCTGATCCCGCTGATGGCGCTCCGGCTGGCCCGCCCCGCGGTGCTCATCGACATCAACGGCCTGAGCGAGCTGTCCCTCGTGGCGGCGACAGACGGCCGGGTGACTATCGGCGCGATGACGCGCGAGTACGTGGCCGAGGACTCGGCGACGGTCGGCGATGCCGTCCCGCTGCTGGCGGC
>DATBBI010000128.1:0-18464 GCA_036271115.1 Trebonia sp. | reverse complement strand
CAGGCCTTCCTCGATCGCGTACTCATCAAGCTCGTTGATCAGCCCGTCCGGCGTTTCCCTGTCAAGGGTCCCGTCCCCCGGCTTGAGCGTCCGCTCAACCGCGGTGTCCGGCACCTGCTTGACGCAGACGACGATGTTCATCGAATGGCACCTGTCTTTCTCTTTACGACCTGGTCACGGCGCGTCGTGCGGCCGGCAGACCTGACTCGGTGCGAGCCGCGTCGTCCACCAAACCCTCTCGACTTCTGGTACCGAATACCGGAATAATGGTACTAAGTACCTAGTGCTGCCGCAAGAGGCAACCGCGGGCGAGATGGGACTAGATTTGCCGGTCATGAGCAAGCCATCGGCGCGAGAACGGCTCGCCGAGGCCGCGTTCGCGCTGTTCGACGAGCGCGGCTACGAGCAGACCACCGTCGATGACATCACCGAGCGCGCCGGATTGGGCCGCACCACGTTCTTCCGGCATTACCGCTCCAAGGAAGATGTGATCTTCCCCGATCATGACCGTCTGCTCGAGCAGATCGCCGACCGTCTGCGTACCTCCAGCCACGGCACCGCGCTGGTCGCGGTCTCCGACGCGGTCCGCCTTGTCCTGCTGCACTACATCGACGAGGGCGACCTGGCCCGCCGCCGCTACGCGCTCACCAGCCGGGTGCCGGCGCTGCGCGACCGCGAGATCGCCAGCGTGGCCCGCTACCAGCGGCTATTCCGCGAGTTCATTGCCGTCTGGATGGCCGACACCGCCGAACCCGCCCCGCTGCGCGCGGAGCTGATGGCCGCCGCCGTGGTGGCGGCGCACAACCACGTGCTGCGCCGCTGGCTGCGCGGCGAGAGCCCCGATCCGGTCCGCGAGGCCGACGCGGCGCTGGGCTTGGTGATCGGCCTGTTCGCCACGTCAGCTGAGACAGCGGACGGCAGCAAAACCACCATCGTCGCGTTCCGCAGCGACCAGGACATCGACACGATAATCCCGGCGCTGCGGCGGCTGAGCGAAGAACAGGCGGCACCCTAAGGCGCGCCTCTTGTCGGGTGCCCGGTCTTAGTGACTTCGTCGACAAGCCCCCAGCGCAGCGCGGTCGCGGCCGGGAGCCGGTCGCCGGTGAGCATCAGCCACGCCGCGCGCCACCTGCCGATCCGGCGCGGCACGCTCACCGAGCCGCCCGCGCCAGGGACGAGGCCCATACCCACTTCGGGCAGCGCGAAGAAGGCATCAGGCGCAGCGACGACCCGGCCCGCGTACGCCGCCATTTCAATGCCGGCGCCGACGCAGGCGCCGTGGGCGATGACGGTGACCTTGGCCGCGACGCGGTCGATGACCCGCCATGGCGCCCGGGACAGTCGGACCAGGTAGGCCGCCAGGAGGTCGGTCGCGGTACCGAACTCGTCCAGGTCGCCGCCGCTGCAAAAGGCCGGACCCGCGCCGGCAATCTCGACGGACTCGACTGTCTCGTCGGCCTCGGCGACCAGTACAGCATCCAGCAGTGCCTCGCGCAGCCGGGCGCTGAACGCGTTCCGTCGCGCGGGGTCGTTCAGGATGATCGAGAGACGTCCGCCGTCCCTGCTGACCCGCACCGGTTCGGCGGGCGGCTCCCGGCGCCGGGGAGCGCCGCGTTCAGCGAGCCAGCGCGCGAACTCCGGGCCGCCGAGCAGCAGCGAGTACGCCGCCGCCTCGGCCGCCAGGCCGCCGGCGACATTGAGCACGGCCGTCTGCCGCAGCAACTGCCCGCCCGCGATCGCCGCCCGCGGCGACCGGTCGATAGCCGCTCGCAGTCGGCCGAGTGCCCCATGCAGGCCGGGAGCCCCGGGAATGTCGCCGATCGGAACGAGCGCGTGTGCCCAGTTGCCGCGCGCCGGTTCCCCGAGCGTCAGCGTCGTGGCGGCGATGAGCGCGTGCAGGCGGGGGCTGGGCGGTCCTGTGAGCACGCCCACGGTGACCGGCAGCGCCCCGGCAACGAGGTTGGCGGCGCGGTCGATCAGCGATGGCGGCGCATCCCGCCAGCGGTCAAGCGGCAGCACGACCACTGGGTTGGCCGGCCTGCCGTCAGACAGCACATCCAGCTCAAGCCGCCCGGCCAGCTGGGCGAGTTCCGTGGCCATGTCGGGAGCCATCCTCGGTAGTGTGACACGGGTGAACGGGAAACGCGCAACAGCGCCATCGGATCCGGCATGACGGCCGGGGCCGGTCAGCAGCGGCGCGGCCGGAAGATCGCCATGACCAAGGCAGAACTCGACGACTTCCTGGTCGGCCACCGTACCTGCCGGGTCGCCACCGTAGGTACGCGCGGTCCGCACCTGACGGCACTGTGGTATGTCTGGGACGGAACGGCCCTGTGGCTGACCTCGGTGGTCCGCAGCCAGCGATGGGCAGACCTGGAGCGCGACCCGCGGGTGGCGGTGCTGGTCGACGCGGGGGAGGACTACGGTGAGTTGCGCGGTGCCGAGTTGCGCGGCATGGTCGAGGTCGTCGGCGAGATGCCGCGCACCGGCACCCCAGACGAGCGGCTAACTGAACCCGAGCGGCTATTCGCCCGCAAGTACGCCGGTGTCGACGTCATGCAGCACGACGGCCGGCACGCCTGGCTTCGCCTGGTCCCGGACACGATTACTAGCTGGGATTTCAGGAAGCTTAATGATCCCGAACGGCCTGTGGCGGCTCCGGCGGACTCCGCATCCCCCTCAGGCTGATCGAGGCGACCAGTCGCCCTTGCCATAATCGAGAACGTTCATTCACCCGGGCAGGAAGGCCCTCCGTTGGAATACGTGCCGTCCATCCTGGACCTGCTTGACCTCGAGTACATCGAGGAGAACCTGTACCGGGCCTGCGGGGTCTCCGGCGAGCCGCGTCGGCTCTACGGCGGCCAGGTCGCGGCGCAGGCCCTGTACGCGGCGGGGCGCACCGTGCCGGCCGAACGCCTGCCGCACTCGCTGCACGGCTACTTCCTTCGGCAGGGGAGCGCCGTGCGGCCAACGGTGTTCCAGGTCGAGAGGGACCGCGATGGCCATTCCTTCTCCGCCCGACGGGTGGTAGCCATCCAGGAGGGGGAGGTCATCTTCAACATGTCCGCGTCGTTCGCCGCCCCCCAGGCCGGCGCCGACCGCGACGCCGCGGCCCCTGATCTCCCACTGCGGGATCCGCTGCCCCGCTGGAACCTGCCCGGGCACGCGTCGTTCGAGCTGCGCACCGCCGCCACCGGACGGCGTTTGCCCGTCCGCTTCTGGCTGCGCAGCGTGGTCGAGCTGCCCGCCGACCCGCTGCTGCATGCCGCCGTCCTCGCCTACACCTCCGACCTCTCGACGGGCCTGGTGGCGCTCGAAGACGGCGCGGCCGAGGCGGGACCGAGCCTGGATCACGCCGTCTGGTTCCACCGCCAGGCGCGGATGGACGACTGGACGTGGCATGAGCTTGAGCCGCATGCCGTGTCGGGCGGCCGCGGCTGGTACACGGGCGCCATCTATGCCGCTGACGGCTCGCGGATCGCGAGCTTGGCGCAGGAGCAGCTGTTCCGGACGCTGCGGCCGGTCCGTCCCGAACCATCATTCGGAACGTCTGATTGACTTCTGTCCGTGGTCTCCATAGTTGACACGAATTCGGCCGCGCCTCCCGCGTGGTTCAGCGCCGCCCTAGCCACCCCGGTGACGCAGCGGAGGACGATCATTGACGGCGCCACGATCGCCTACCGGACGTGGGGAGCCCCAGGCGGGCGCGGCCTCGTGCTCGTCCACGGCGGCGCGGCTCATTCCCGCTGGTGGGACCACATCGGCCCGCTGCTCGCCGACAGTCGGCTCGTCGTCGCGATCGACCTGTCAGGGCACGGTGACAGCCATCGCCGCGAGTCTTACAGCCTCGACCGATGGGCGCGCGAGGTGCTCGCGGTCGCCGGGGACGCCGGGATCGCCACCCCGCCCACGGTGGTCGGGCACAGCCTGGGCGGCCTCGTGACGCTGCGCGCGGCTGCCCTGTTCGGGTCCGGGATCGAGGGGGCGGTCGTCATCGATTCGCCTATTCGCGAGATGTCGCCGGAAGAACACGCGGCGATGGAACACCGCGCCTTCGGCGGATTGCGCGTCTATCCCTCGAAGGAGGCGATCCTTGCCAAGTTCCGTCCGGTTCCGGACCAGCCCGTGCTCGGCTACATCGCCGATCACATCGCCGCTACCTCGATTCGCGAGGCGGAGGGCGGATGGACGTGGAAGTGGGACCCGGCCATCTTCAGCCGGCAAGTCCCGCCAACGCTGCTGACCCGGCTGGACTGCCGGGTGGCGTTGTTCCGCGCCGAGCACGGCATGGTCCCCACCGAGATGAGCGATGTCATGTATGACCGGCTGGGCCGCGTCGCTCCCGTCATCGAGATCCCGGCGGCGGGTCACCACATCATGCTCGACCAGCCCATAGCGCTCGTCGCCGCGATTCGGACGCTGCTTTCCGGCTGGGACCATTCCGTTCCCGGTATGCCACGCGACCCGAAATGAGGCCGCCCGGCAGCCTAGCCAACCGCCGCGAATGCTTATAGGGTGCTATTAGTTAAATAAATAGCACCCGATGGAAGGCGAAGGGCGCGCCATGTACAGCCTGTTCAGCGTCGATGACCACATCATCGAGCCCGCGGACGTCTGGTCCAAGCGGGTCCCGGCGAAGTTCAGGGAGGCCGCCCCGCACGTCGTGTACGACGAGGGCCGCGAGTACTGGGTGTTCGAAGGCGACCGGCAGCTCACGATGGGCTTGAACGCCGTGGCCGGCAAGCCGCGGGAGCAGTGGGGCATGGAGCCCGCTCGGTTCACCGACATGATCCCGGGCTGCTACGACCCGCACGAGCGGGTGAAGGACCTGCGCTCCAACGGCATTTACGCCAGCGTGAACTTCCCGACGCTGCCCGGCTTCGGCGGCCGGAAGTTCGTCACGTTCCACGACAAGGAACTCGCGCTGGCCTGCGTCCAGGCGTGGAACGACTACCTCCTCGACGAGTGGTGCGCGGCGGCGCCGGAGGTCTTCGTGCCGATGGTCATCACCGCGCTGTGGGACGTCGAGCTCAGCGTCCGGGAACTGCAGCGCTGCCTGGCCAAGGGCGCCAAGGCACTGTGCTTCGTCGAGGACCCGGCGCTGATCGGCCTGCCCGGTTACCACACCGACCACTGGGAGCCGCTGTTCGCCGCCGCCCAGGAAGCCGACGTCCCGATCTGCATGCACGTCGGGTCGTCAGGGACGTCGACCATCAACCCGGGCACGACGCCGATGGTGGAGATCGCCGCGTCCTTCACGCACACCGGGCGGTGCTCGGTCAACCTGATGGCCAGCCCGCTGCCGCGCAAGTTCCCGGGTGTCAAGCTGGTCTGGAGCGAGGGCGGGATCGGGTGGCTCCCGGCCGCTCTCGAGCGCGCCGACCGGCAGTGGGAGCGGCACAAGTACTGGAACCACATGGACGACACGCTGCCCAGCGAGGTCTGCCACCGGAACATGTACTTCTGCATGATCGAGGAGCCCTGGGGCCTGACCCAGCGGGACGTCATCGGCGTCGACAAGATCCTCTTCGAGAGCGACTACCCGCACGCCGACACGCCGTGGCCGCACACCCAGGCCGTCGTCAAGGAGCTGTTCCGCGACGTCGACCAGGAGACCACCGACAAGATCACGTTCAAGAACGCCGAGAAGCTGTTCAAGTTCCCGCTGACCGTGCCCGCCTAGCCGGTCACTTCAGCGATGCTCCCGCGCCTGAGCTGTCTCAGTCCGGGCAGGTCACGCCTTGTTGTTGCTGCCCTGGTCGACAGGGAAGACAGTCCCGGTGATGTACCTGGCGTTGTCACTGGCGAGGAACACCAGCACGTTGCTGATGTCCTCCGGCTCGACCCACGGCTCGCCCATCGGCATCATGCTTGCGAACGCCGACTTGCAGTCCTCGAGCGTCGGGTTCTCCAGGTCGGGGCGGAACAGCGGGAACTGCGCCTCGTTGGCCGTCACCATCGGTGTCCCGACCGTGCCAGGAGCGATCACGTTGACGCGGATGCGCTGCGTCGCCAGTTCGTTCGCCAGCGTGCGAGCCAGGCCGATGACGCCGAACTTCGACGCGTTGTACGAGGATAGGTTCTGGAACGTCTTGAGCCCGGCCCCGCTGCTCGTGACGATGATCGAGCCCCCGTTTCCGGCCGCTAGCATCGGCGGCACGGTCACGGCGAGCGTGTTGAACACGCCGGTCAGGTTGACGCCGATGACGTCGTCCCACTCCTCGGGCGACAGCTTCCACAGTGGGGCACCGGGAGGCGAGATGCCCGCGTTCGCTGACACGATGTCGAGGCGGCCGAAGGCTTCCGCTCCGTCGGAGACGGCTGCGGCCAGTGCGGCTCTGTCGCGGACGTCGGCGACCCGGGCGGCCATCCGGCGGCCGGCCTTCTCGACGAGGCGGACTGTCTCGTCCAGGTCTTCCTGAGTCCCCATCCGGTACGTGATTGTCGGGTAATCCCGCAGCGCGTCGACGCCGATGATGTCGGCGCCCTCGGCCGCGAGCCGGACGGCATGGGACCGCCCCTGGCCGCGGGCGACCCCGGTGATGAACGCCACCCTGCCGTCAAGCAAGCCCATAAGGCTGCACCGCCTTTCGCGAGGTTGTCCCGGTCAGCCGATATAACCTTAAGATGAGTAAACTAATTTATCTATAGCGACCGACGGAAGGAGGCGACGAGAGTGGCGTGTTCCAGCGTGCTTGTCACCGGCGCGAGCGGGTTGCTCGGGTCTAACATCTGCCGCCTCGCGGCGAACGCGGGCCAGCGAGTCCGCGGCCTCGTGCGCATGGACGCCGACGCCGAGGTGCTGCGCGCGATCGGCGTCGAGCCTGCCATCGGCGACATCACTGATCCGGAGTCACTCCCCGATGCCATGGCGGGGGTCGACGGGCTGATCCACGCGGCCGCGGTTCTCGGCGGCACCTGGTCCTCGGCCACGGAGGACGACTTCGACCGGGTGAACTACCACGGTTCGCTCGCTGTCCTGAGCGCGGCGCGACGCCGCGATGTCGGGCGGATAGTGGTGGTCAGCTCCATGGTGATCTATCGCCATTCGGTGACCGTGACGGAGAGCTCCCCCCTGGTGTCCCCCGGCCCGGCGCTGTCCCCCTACGCGCGGGCGAAGCTGGCGATCTACTACGAAAGCATGCACCGCGTCTGCCGCGGCGAGCACATCAGCTTCGTCGTGCCGGGCGCGATGTACGGTCCGTCGCCCTTCACCGACCGGGCCTTGCAACCGACCCTGTTCACCGGCACGCTGCGCGCCGCGATCCGCGGCGAGCTCACGGAGTACGCGAACTTCCCGCTGAGCTGGCCGTATGTCGAGGATGCCGCGCGGATCGCGCTCGCCGTGCTGGACAGGGGCCGTGCGGGGAAGAAGTACCTCGCCGCGGGAGGCCCGGACGACGTGCTGAGCCTCGCGGGCTTCTGCAACCTCGGCTGCGCCGCCGCCGGCGTCGCCCACCGTGTTCGCGACCTCTCGCTGGACGACCTGACCAGCGACATCGGCCCGATGCGGGCAATGGCAGAGGCGAGCTATCCCACGCCGCTCGTCGATCCCTCGCGGACCAACGACGAACTCGGCATCACGCTGACGCCCGTCCGCGCCGGCGTCGAGAAGACCGTGGCGTGGCTGCGGGCGCAGCGCAGGATATGACAAGGACCGGGAGGGCGACGCATATGCTCACCGCCGAGGACAGGCTCGCGATCCGTGAACTGCTCGCGCTGTACGGGCACGTCATCGACGAGCGGCAGTTCAGCCGCATCGACGAGCTCTTCACCCCGGACGCGCGCTATGACGTCTCCGACTTCGGGCAGGGGGTCCGCCATGGCCCCGCCGCGATCGCGGCGCTCTGGTCCGATCCGGGCTCGCGCCATCCGCTGGCCCACCACACCGTCGACGTGGTCATCACCGAGGACGGCGACGGCACGGTACGGGCGCTGTGCAAGGGCATCGGCGTGCTCGCGAACGGGAAGGCGGGCAGCGTCACCTATCGCGACGTCGTGACCAAGACCGCTAATGGCTGGCGGATCGCCGAGCGAGTGGCGGTCCTCCGGCGCGCCGACCGGATACCGGAGATCAGCTGACGGGCTCACATCCCGAGCAGGGAACCGCCGTCGACCGGTATCTCGCGCATTGTGATCATCTGGCTTTGCTCCGACAGCAGGAACAGGACCACGTCGGCGATGTCGCCGGGCGGACACGGACGTGACGGCAAGGATCGAGCCCCTAACGCCCGCGTCGATCATCCGCTTCGCGAAGGTCTGCGCGGCGAGGTACACGCCGACGAGGTTCACGCGCAGCAGGTCGAAGAAAAGGTCTTCGCTCATGTCGAGCGCGGGATGCTGGGCATGTACCCTGGCGACCTTGGCGCCCTGGACATCGGCGAGCACCAGCCGGCCCGGGTGCGAGCGGGCGAGCTTCTCGCTCACGGCAAGCCCTACGCCTTCCGCTGCCCCGACAACCACGCTCGCGTCCTGGCTCATGATCAGGCGCCCATGCTCAGGCCGCCATCCACGGTCACCACCGAGCCGGTGACGTAGCTGGCCTCGTCGGACAGCAGGAACCGGACCGCGGCGGCCAGTTCCCGCGGGTCGCCGCGGCGGCCCAGCGGGATCATCGCGCGGATCGCCTCCTGCGCCTCCGGGCGCATCGAGGCGGTCATCTCGGTCTCGAACACGCCCGGCACCACCAGGTTGACCGTGATGCCCTTGCGCGCCACCGCCCGGGCCAGCGAGCGGGTCAGCCCGAGCAGCCCCGCCTTGGCAGCTCCGTACCCGGCCTCAACCGGGTTGCCCATCGCCGCGGTCACCGAGCCGACGTTCACGATCCGGCCGAAACCTTGCGCGGTCATCGGCGCCAGCACGGCCTGGGCCAGGTAGAACGGCGCGGAGAGGTTCACCCGCAGCGCTGCGTCCCACTGGTCGGCCGTCATCGCCGCGACCTTATTCTCGATCAGCAGCCCGGCGTTGCTGACTAGGTAGTCCACCCGTCCCCGGTCCGCCACCAGTCCGGCCACGAGCGCCCGGCAGAAGTCCAGGTCGGCCACGTCGCCCTGGTGCACGCTGACGGACCCGCCCGTCGCGGTGAGCCGGGCGGCGAGTTCCCTGGCCGCCTCGTGGTTCCCCGCGTACACGGCGGCCACGTGTGTGCCGTCGGCCGCGAGCAGCTCGCTGATCGCGGCCCCGATGCCGCGGGTCCCTCCGGTGACGATCGACACGCGTTCTGTCATCTTGGTTCACTCCTAAGAAGAGCGCGGATCTCGGCCGCGCCGTCGATCGCCGCCTGCTGGCTGTCCGCCACCGGGATCAGGTTGAACGACCGGCAGCCCGCCTCGACATAGGGTCGCAGGCTCTCCGCTATCTGCCCGGCTGTCCCGCAGGGGCTGTATTTTTCAAATTTTCCGAACGGAACCTGGTAAAACCCCTCCATCACCGCGCTCAGCCTGTCCCGGGCGGCACCCGGTGAAGCGCCGAGCCCGCACCACACATGCATTCCATGCTGCCAGGCCGGCACGTCCCGGCCGGCCTCCGTCGCGTGCTTGGCGATCAGCGCCGTGGCGCTCGCGTACCGGACGGGGGAGACCCACAGGCCCAGCCAGCCGTCGCCGTATCGCGCGACGCGGCGCAGCGCCGCGTCCGAGCGGCCGCCGATCACGACCGGCACGGGCGGCTGCGGCGCGGGCAGAACGCAGACCCGGTCCAGGTGGAAGAAGTCACCGTCCAGCGTGACCTCCGCGCCGTCGAGCAGCGGCCGCAGCACCGCGAGCGCCTCGTCCATCCGGCGCCCGCGGGTCGCCGGGTCGACGCCGCAGGCGCGGAGCTCCGCCGGGTCCTCGCCGCCCAGGCCGACGCCGAAGACCAGCCGCCCGGGCGCGAGTCCGGCCAGCGTGACCACTTGGCGGGCCACCGGGACCGGATGCCGCAGCGGCAGCAGGTAGACCGCCGTCTGCACGGTCAGCCGTGGCGCGGCGACGGCCAGCGCGGTGGCGGTGACCAGCCCGTCGAACCCCTGCCCGCCCTGGAAGGCGACATGGTCGCCGGTGAACAGCCGGTCGATCCCGGCCGCCTCCGCCCGGGCCGCGTAGTCGCACAGCCCCGCGGCGCCCGCGGGCAACTCGTGGGGTACCCGCAGGCCCGCGGTGATGGGCTGGCCCGAGGGAGGCGCCACGGTACGTTCGGGATATCTGTGCTCCGCCACCCAGCCTCCTGACGCTCGCGCACCCAGCGTTTCCACAAGCCGATTTCTAAGTGTTATTATTTAGCTGTTTTGTTGTCTTGTCACCTGGGAGGGTTCGATGAGCGATCTGCTTGTTCGCGGCGGCCTCGTGGTGGACGGCACGGGCACCCCGGCCCGCGCCGCGGACGTCCGGGTGCGCGGCGGTCGGATCGCCGAAATCGGGCCGGGCCTGCGGCCCGACGGCGAGCGGGTGCTCGATGCCGCCGGCGGCTACATCACGCCAGGTTTCATCGATATCCACACGCACTTCGACCCCGCGGTGTTCTGGGACCCAATGTGCGACCCGATGCCGCAGCACGGCGTGACGACCGTGCTGGCCGGGAACTGCTCGCTGTCGCTGGCTCCGGTGCGTCCCGGGCAGCACGGCGGGGTGCAGGAGCTGCTGTGCTACATCGAGGACCTGCCGGCCGAGTCGCTGGACGCGGCGCTGCCGTGGACCTGGGAGAGCTACGGGGACTACCTCGCGGCGGTGGACAAGCTCGGCGGCCTCGGCGTCAACCTGGCCGGGATGGTGGGGCACAACATGCTCCGCATGTACGTGATGGGGGATGCGGCCTGGGAACGTCCGGCGACCGAGGACGAGCGGCGGCGGATCGCCGCGCTGCTCGACGAGTCGCTGGCCGCGGGCGCGGCGGCCATGTCCACCTCACTGGGCTTCGACGAGGACAGGAACAAGCGGCCGGTGCCCAGCCGCCACGCCGACGACGCCGAGTTCGCCGCGCTGCTCGACGTGCTCGCCCGGCACGGCAAGTTCATCCAGTTCATCCCCGACCCGGCCGGCAAGCAGATGCGCAAAGACCTGGAGCGGATGGCCGCGCTGACCGGCCCCCGCGGCGTGGTGAGCACCTGGATCAACGTCTTCTACAACCAGGACCACCCGGACTGGGCACGGCGCATGCTGGACTTCGCTGGGGACCTGCGGGCCCAGGGGATGCGGAACTACCCGCAGGTCAGCCCCCGCACCCTGGACATCCACGTGAATTGGGACGGCGGCATGTCCTGGTTCACGCTGGCGAACAGCTGGCACAAGATGGTGCAGGCGCCGCGGCCCGACAAAGAACCGATGCTGCGCGACCCGGCCTGGCGCGCGCTGGCCAGGGAGGAGTGGGACCAGGTGCCGCGGACCATGATCCCGCACAAGTACCCCGACCGGATCCGGCTGGTCGAGGTCACCCGGCCGGAGAACGAGCGCTGGGTGGGCGCGACGCTGGCCGATCTTATCGCGGCCCGCAGTGGCCACCCGTCCGACGTGCTCGCCGACTGGCTGCTCGAGAACGACGTCAACCCGGGCATCGTCGGCGTCGGCGTGGGGAACTCAGACCCGGCTGGCGTGGCCGAGACGCTGACCCACCCGGCGTCGATCGTGGCCAACAGCGACGCGGGCGCGCACCTGCAGATGATGTGCGCCACCGGCGACACCACGCTGCTGCTGACCCGGCACGTCCGCGACCGCGGCGACCTCACCGTCGAGCAGGCGGTGCACAAGATCACCGGGCAGCTGGCCGGGCTGTTCGGGTTCGGCGGCCGCGGAGTGCTCGCCGAAGGCGCGGCGGGCGACCTGGTGGTCTTCAACCTGGACGAGCTGGACTGGGCGACCGACGTCTTCGTCGCCGACCTGCCCGCGGGCGCGCGCCGGTTGCGCCGCCCCGCCGGCGGCTACCGCTACACGGTGGTAGACGGCACGGTCGTGCAGGCCGACGGCGAACTGACCGGCGCCCGGCCGGGCGCGGTGCTGCGCCCAGGCAGCTGAGGCCCTTGAGGTCGGGCCGCGTCAGCCGGCCGGGGAGTGGCCCCCGGTCGGCTCGTGGCTTCGCTGGGCGGCCGAGTCCTGCTGGGCGAGCCACTCCTGGTGGCGGGCGAAGTGGCCGACGTCGCGCGCCACCATCACCGCTTCCCCGCGCGCGAGCACCGCGCCGGTGCTCGCGAGGACCATCTCGCCCGCCACGTACCAGCGGTGGCCCTCCTGCCGCTCCAGCCAGGCGCGGGCGTGCAGCGGGCGCCCGACAGGCACCGGCTTGACGTAGGTGACCGACAGCTGGCCGGTGACCGCGAGCTGGCCGTGCAGCAGGGGCACGTGCCCGAGCAGCTCGTCGAATGCCCCCGCGGTCCAGCCGCCGTGCGCCACCGCGGGACCGCCCTCGTTCTCGGGCCCGCAGACCAGCTCGGTGTGCACCGAGCCGTCCGGCCGGAGTTCCTCGCGGCCAAGTCCGAGGCGGCAGACCCCGAGGCGCCGGCACGCGCCGCACAACGCGACAGGGGAGCCGGGCCGAGGCGGCTGCTGGAAGTCCGACCCGGCCCAGGAGGGAGAAGTCATGCGGAGCCCGCGAGCCTCACCTGCGCGTACCCGGACATCACTTCCTTGCCCTCGGCGTTGACCGTGGACAGCGAGAACTCCGCGGCGGGACCGTCGTCCCCGTCGGTGATGGCCGCCACCGTGGCGCGGACGGTCAGCGTGTCGCCCGGCCAGACCTGGGCGGTGAACCGGACGCCGAACCGCAGCAGGTTCTCGGTGCCGGCCAGCGCGGTGACCGCTTGCCCGGTCAGGCCCATGGTCAGCATGCCGTGCGCGAATACCGACGGGTAGCCGGCGATCTTCGTCGTGTAGACCTCGTCGGTGTGCAGCGGGTTGTAATCCCCCGACGCTCCGGCGTACTGCACGATCTGGGTGCGCTTGAGGTCCTCGACGACGACGGTCTCGAACGTCTGGCCGACCGTCAGCTCGCCGGGCCGCAATGCCGTCATGATTCCTCCCGCTGGACGCTGACGCCGCGGGCGGTCACGACGAGTTCACCGGCCTCGTCGCGGAACTCGGTGATCTGCTCGCGGAACAGCAGCCGCCCGGACCGCCCTTGCTTCTCCCACTCCTCGCCCGGCCTAGTGACGGCGGACAGCACGTCGCCGACGCGGACCGGACGGTGGTAGGTGAAGTGCTGCTCGGCGTGCAGCCCGCCGGCGCCCTCCTTGACCAGCCCGGCGTCGCCGCCCGAGCCGTGCCAGGGGACACCGGGCCGCGGCCGCAGCGGGTTGTCGGGGTCGAACTGCGCGCTGGCGCTGGTGAACGTGGGCGGCGCGGGATCGCCGGCGGCGGGCAGCCCGCCCTGCGGGTCCGCCGCGCCCAGCGACCTGGCGAACATCAGCACATGCCCGGCCTCCACCGGGAACCGTCGCACGGCCACGGTCAGGCGCTCCGCTCGGTGCCGACGACGGACACGAACGACACGCACTCGCCGGGGCCGCCGCCGAGGTTGTGGGTGAGCGCCAGCGACCGCCCGTCGCCGACCGTGCCAAGCCGCCGCCGCTCCGGCGCTTCGCCGCGCAGCTGCAGCCAGGCCTCGAACATCATCCGCAGGCCGGACGCGCCGATCGGGTGGCCGAATGCCTTCAGGCCGCCGTCCGGGTTGACCGGGAGCTCGCCGTCGAGGTCGAAGGTGCCGGACAGCACGTCTTTCCACCCCTGCCCGCGCTCGGCGAACCCGAGGTCCTCCATCAGCACGAGCTCGGTCGGCGTGAAGCAGTCGTGCACCTCGGCGAGCGCCAGCTCGGCCCGCGGGTTCGTGATGCCTGCCTGCCGGTAAGCGTCCCGGGCCGAGGCCACGACCTCGGGGAACGTGGTGAAGTCGTAGTCCGCACGGGACAGGCCGTCCGCCGGGCCCGACACCAGGGCCAGGGCTTTGACGTAGAGCGGCTTGTCCGTGTACTTGTGCGCGTCCTCGGCGCGGACGACGATGGCCGCCGCCGAGCCGTCGGACACGCCGGAGCAGTCGAAGATGCCCAGCATCCCGGCGACCAGCGGCGAGTTCTTGATCGTCTCCTTGGGCACTTCCTTGCGGAACTGGGCCCGCGGGTTCTTCGCCCCGTTCTGGTGGTTCTTCCACGCGATCCGGGTGAGCACGTCCTTCAGCTCGGCCGGGTCGACGCCATACTTCTGCGCGTACGCGGGGGCGAGCAGGCTGAAGTTCGCGGGCGCGGTCGTGTCGGACTTGCCGTCGTCACCCGCGTTGGGCGGGTTGGAGCCGGCCAGCCCGGAGAAGCCGGAGTCCTTCAGCTTCTCGACCCCGATCGCCATCGCGGAGTCGTAGGCCCCGCTTGCCACCGCGTAGCAGGCGTTGCGCAGCGCTTCCGATCCGGTCGCGCACATGTTCTCCAGCCTGGTCACCGGCTTGTCAGCCAGCCGGAGCGGCCTGCTGAGCGTCAGCCCGGAGACGCCGGAGCCCATCGTTCCGAGCCAGAACGCGTCGATGTCGTCCAGCGAGGTGCCCGCCGCGGCGGCCGCGGCGGTGGCCGATTCCACTAGGAGGTCATCGGCGGACTTATCCCAGTGCTCACCGAACGGGGTACAGCCCATCCCCACGATGGCGACCTTGTCCCTGATGCCGTGTGATCCCATTGCTCATCCTTCCCTGCGGACCGGCCGTGCTTTCCAGAAGTAGTTGTTGACGCCGGCGGCGGTGATCAGCCGCCGGAAGGTCATCTCGACCCGCAGCCCGGCCCGCACCTCGTCCTCGGCGGCGTCGGTGAGCTGGCAGCGCATCCGGCCGCCGCCGTCGAAGTCGATCACCACCATGAGCATCGGCGGGCTCGGTGTGTACGCGAGGCGGTCCACGGTGTACGTGGTCACGGTCGCGGGCACGTCGGCCAGCGGTTCCCTGGCCATCTCGTCGACCGCGTGGCACTGCTTGCATACCCGGTCGGGGGGCAGGCTACGTGTGCCGCACTGGGTGCACTTCGACGCGACGAGCCCGAACTTCCAGTCCGCCCGGCGCTGCGCCGGCGGGGCCGCGACCGGTTCCGGGTCCGGCCGCCGGGGCGGCTCGCGGTCGAGGAACCCGCGCCAGGAAAGGAAGGTGGCGTACTCAAGCGCGGTGTTGCCGGCCGCGATCTGCGCGGCGACCGGCTGCCGCTGACGGTGGGCGGCCAGCGCCGCCGTGGTGCGCAGCGCCAGCGCGGTAGCGCCGTCGGCCAGCACGACGAGCAGCACGATCTCGTCGGGCCCGGCGCGGTCAAGGACGTCGGCGAGCAGGATTCCGGCCTGTGCGGTGCCGGCGTTGCCGATGCTGGCGACGAGGTTGCCGGCCGCCGCCTCGGTCGGCGTTCCCGCCGCCTTGAGGGTGCGGTTCACGGCGCGGGCGTGCAGCCCGGCGACGATCAGGTGACCGACCTGGCTGGGGGTAAGCCCCGCCTGCTTCAGCGCGTCGGCTATCGCCGCCTCGGCGAGCGGCCCGTACACCTGCTCGCCGAACCGTTCCTCCCACACCCGCGAGGAGGGCGCGCCTGGTGTCCGCCACCGGTCAAGGAACTCGGCGGTGGCCGAGCCCTGGCCGGCGATCTCGGCCAGCACCGGCAGGCCGTCGCCTTCCCCGCCGAAGATAAACGCGGCCGCGCCGTCGCCGCCGTCCCGCTCGTCGGTGCTGCCGGGCAGCCCGGTGCGGATGTCGCTGAGCACCGCCATCGCGGGCACCGGGGACTGGGCGGCGGTGATCAGCGCGCCGACGCCGGAACGAACCGCGCCGGCCATGTCCACGGCGAGCGCGTCGCCGGGCAGCCGGAGCGCGGCGTGCACCGCGGTGGCGTTGGTCTTGTCCGCGTAGGCGGGCACGGAGGTGGCGAAGAACAGCTGCCGCGGCGTGTCCCGCTCCGCGCCGGGACCGGTCAGGCCCGCGAGCGCGGCCCGCCCCGCCTCGACGGCCATCGACGTGGTGTCCTCGTCGTACCCGGCCACCGCGCGTGTCCCGCGGCCGCCGCCGCTGCCCAGGACTCCCGCGATCCGGCCGCGCTCCAGTCGGTGGTACGGGATGTAGGCGCCGTAGCTGACCAGGCCTCCCATGGCACTCCTCAAGTCGGAAACGATGAGCAGAAGTAGTTTACCATTTATACTATTTCATGGCCAGTCTTCGCGTACTCCCCGGGTGGGGTGCCCGCACGTCAGCTACTCCGGCGAGTGGTGCGGTACCAGGAAGTTCAGCGTGACAACCCGGCTACGGACAGGCAACCCCGGGCGGGCGGCGGTCGATTGCGCACCGCGGGGTGGCACTTGACAAGCTAATTTATTTAGCTGATTATAGTTCTATGTCTGTTTACAGTGCACGGCGCTCCGGAGTGAGCCTGTGGCTGGCCTGGCTGCGGGGGTCACTGGGGCCGCCGCCCCCGCCGCCCAGGCGTTACTTTTCCTCGCGCGACTACTGGCGTGCTCCTCACCACGCGAGCAGGGTAAGGCGGCCGGCGCGCCGCTCCTGAGCCGCCGCCCGGGACCCGCCAGGGGCCGCCCGGCCGGCGCAACACGCCGCTTCCGGCGCCCCCGCACGATAGCGTTATCCTCGTATACTTATTTATTGATGAGTAAAGTTCGCATCCCGTCCGGGATCGGGTACGAGGAGAAGCTTGAACGCCGTGGTCAGTGGAATCTCGACAGTCCGGGTGCCTAAGGCAGGGGAGATGGTGGCGGCCCACCTGCGCCGCCAGATTGTGCTCGGCGAGCTGAAGGAAGGCGACCAGCTGCCTCCGGAGAGCGTGCTGATGGAGCAGTTCGGCGTGTCGCGGCCGACTCTTCGTGAGGCGTTCCGGATCCTCGAGGCCGAGGGCGCGATCACGGTGCGGCGCGGAGTGCGCGGCGGTGCGCGGGTCCAGGTGCCCGACGTCAAGGTCGCCGCCCGGCAGGCAGGCCTCGTGCTGCAGTACCGGGGCGCGCTGCTGTCCGACGTCTACGAGGTCCGCACCATTCTCGAGCCGGCCGCCGCCCGGATGGCCGCTACCCGGCGCACGTCCGCGGACCTGACCCGGCTGGAGGAAGCGCTGGAACGGCAACGCCAGTCCGTGGACGACCCGGCCGCCTCGTTCGCGGCCGACGCCGAGTTCCACCGGCTGATCGTGGAGCTGTCCAGGAGCGAGACCCTGCAGGTGCTGTCTGCGATGGTCACCGGCATCATCCGCGAGGGAGACCGCTCGTACGCCGAGACTCATGACGTGCAGCAGGAGGCGGAGCTCGTGAAGGTGGCGCTGCGCGCGCACACAAGGCTGGTCGAGCTGATCCGCAAGCGCAGCGGCGAGGAAGCCGAGCAGCTCTGGCGCAAGCACCTGGCCGAGTCGGCCAAGATCGTCCTGGCTGACCGCCCCGCGGCCACGGTCGTCGAACTGCTCTCCTGACCTCCCTGGCCTCTGGCGCCTGGGCCCACGATGAGTTATAAATAACTAACCTAGTTATCTCATTGTGTGCGCCGGACGGAGACAGCCATGGGTGAGGGTGCGGGGGAGCGGGACACGGCCGGATCCGGGCAGGTCGCGGTGGCCGATCGCTTGTTCACGTGGCCCGCGGCCGAGCCCCGGCTGATCGGCGGGCGCTGCGCCGCGTGCGGGCAGGTCGGGTTCCCCGCCGGCACCGGTTGCGAGCGCTGCGGGGGCACCGAGCTGACCGACACCCTGCTGCCCGAGCGGGGCACGCTGTGGACGTTCACCACGCAGAACTTCCGGCCGCCGAGCCCGCCTTATGACGGGTCTGATACCGCCGAGACCTTCCGGCCATTCGCGGTGGGCTATGTCGATCTCGGCGGGGAGGTCATGGTTGAGGCCCGGCTGACCGAGCCCGATCCGGCCCGCCTGACGATCGGCCAGCAGATGCGGCTGGTGATCGTGCCCTACGCCACCCGGGCGGATGGCACCGAGGTCATGACGTTCGCGTTCGCCCCGGCCGGGGACGAGGAGGAGTGATGGAAGCGGTGATCGTCGGAGTCGGGCTGCACCCGTTCGGCCGGTTCCCTGGCAAGTCCGCGATGGACATGGCCGCCGACGCGGTCCGGCTCGCGCTCGCCGACGCCGGCGTCCGCTGGCCTCAGGTCCAGACGGGATTCATCGGCAGCCTCGAGGTCGCCAACCCGGACGCGATCGTCGGCCGGCTGGGGCTGACCGGGATTCCGCTGCGCGGCGTGTTCAACGGCTGCGCCACCGCCGGCAGCGCCCTGGCCATGGCCGCCCGCGCCATCGAGAACGGCGAGTGCGACGTGGCGATCGCCATCGGGATGGACAAGCACCCCCGGGGCGCGTTCGCGGCCGACCCGTCGGTCGGCGGCCTGCCGGACTGGTACGGCCAGACTGGCCTCTACATCACCACTCATTTCTTCGGCATGAAGATCAACCGGTACATGCACGACCACGGCATCACCGAGCAGACGCTGGCCCGGGTGGCGGCCAAGAACTTCCGCAACGCGTCAGGCAACGACAAGGCCTGGCGGCGCACCCC
>DATBBI010000127.1:0-12745 GCA_036271115.1 Trebonia sp. | reverse complement strand
GACGTGCTAATCTAAGTCCTCGCCCGGGGCGGGTGGCGGAACGGCAGACGCGCACGGTTCAGGTCCGTGTGCCCGAAAGGGTGTGAGGGTTCAAATCCCTCCTCGCCCACCCAAAAGCTGGCCTGCGGAAACGCAGGCCAGCTTTGTTTTCCCTCTGTCTTCCCGCGACTGGCCGGGCTAGACGTGCTTGTGGCGGCCGACGCGGCCGACCCTGAGACCCCTCACAGGCCTCCTGGCCCTTACGCTTCACCGCTCCGGATACCTAGGCGTTCTTTGCGCACGAAATGCCTACTTGTGACCGGTCACTCAATTTGGAAAGTGGTCGGCTCGTGCACAAGGTGAACGGTAGTGACTGGGGTGACAAGTGGTGATCTGCTTGGGGTGCAATGCGAACCCATCGCAGGCGTCAGCGGCCTGGCCTGCGTACCCGGTGCTGCTTTGTTGGCACCGTGACCATTTGTGACCGATCACTTAACGCCGGAAGTGGTCACTACGCCAACAAAGCCAACGGAAGTGGCTGATGTGACTAGTGGTGAGCGGTCGAGAGGAGGTCAGCTGCCTGGGGAGACTAGGCCGGACTCGTAGGCGAGGACGACGGCCTGGACGCGGTCGCGCAGGCCCAGTTTCGTGAGGATCCGGGTGACATGGGTCTTCACCGTCGCCTCGCTGAGGAAGAGGTCGGCCGCGATCTCGGCGTTCGACATGCCGCGCGCGATCACGCTGAGGACTTCGAGTTCCCTGGGGGTCAGCACGGACAGATCGCGGCCGGCAGCGCCGGGGGCAGCGCGCGGGGACGCCGAGGACTCCGCGGATGGCGGGCGCGCGAATCGCTCGACCAGGCGGCGGGTGACTGACGGGGCGAGCAGCGCGTCGCCGGTGCGGACGAGCTGGACGGCCGCGACCAGGTGCTCAGGGGTGACGTCCTTGAGCAGGAACCCGCTCGCGCCCGCGGACAAGGCCGCGTACACGTACTCGTCCAGGTCGAACGTGGTCAAGATGATGATCCGGGTCCCGGCGGCCCCCGCCGCCACGATTTGCCTGGTCGCCTCGATGCCGTCGAGCCGCGGCATCCGGATGTCCATCAGGACGACGTCGGGCCGGTGCTCGAGCACCGCCGCGACCGCCTGCTCGCCGTCAGCGGCCTCCGCGAGCACGTCGACGCCCGCCGCCTTCATGATGAGCCCGAAGCCGCCCCGTACCAGCGCCTGGTCGTCGGCGATCACCGTGGTCACGCTTGTCATGGCGCGGCTCCCGTCGGGATGACCGCCTGTACCTGCCAGCCGCCGCCAGGCCGCGGCCCGGCGGCGAGCTCACCGCCATAGATTGCCAGCCGCTCGCACAGCCCGAGCAGCCCGCGACCTGGGGTGCCTGCGCGGTCGCCGTCGCTCCCGTCGCCAGGCGCGCTGCCAGGCGCGCTGCCCGACCCGTCGTCGCTGACCGTGATCACGAGCCGCTCGCCCCACTCCACGCCCACGACCGCCGCCGCCCGGCCGGTGTGCCGCAGCACGTTGGTGAGCCCCTCTTGCACGACCCGGTAAGCGGCCAGGTCGGCGCCCGGTGACAGGGGCCGGCACTCACCGCTGACCCGGAGCTCCACTGGGAGCCCGGCGGCCGACACCCGGCCGATCAGCGCATCGAGCTCGCCCAGCCCCGGCTGCGGCAGGAGGGCCGCGGGGCGGTCCTCGCCGCCCGGCCGCGGGCCGGCAGCCGCGGCTTCCCGGCCGTCGGCGGAGGGGCTAAGCAGGCCGAGCAGGTTCCGCAGCTCGGCCATCGCGTCCCGGCCTGTCGCCTCGACGGCGAGCAGCGCGGTTTCCGCGTCTGGCGGGGACGACGCCAGGATCTTCCGCGCCGCGCCGGCCTGGACGATCATGACGGACACATTGTGCGTGACGACGTCGTGCAGCTCGGACGCGATGCGGGCACGCTCGGCGGCAAGGGCCCGTTCCGTCGCCGCCTCGGCCTCGGCAGCGGCGCGGCGCAGCCTGGCGGTGGAGTCGGCGAGCCGTCGGCGCAGCTCGCGGATGCCGAGACCGGCCGCGGCGGCCGGCAGGATCACGAAGACCGCGGTGAGCCGTCCGGGGAACTGGAACTCGGGCAGCCGGTAGCCGAATACCGCGGCTGTGATGACGGTGGTCAGGGACACCACGGTGATCGCCAGGTTCCGGTACCGGGAGTAGGCGATCGCGCTGTAGGCGGCAAACACTGCGGTGCCGAACGCGACCTTCGGCACGAAGTCCTGCTGCACGACCACGACCGCGGCCATGATCATCAGCCAGGCCGTGATCGGGTACACCCGCCGCCACGCCAGCGGCAGCGCGGTGAGCGCGGCGGCGGCCAGCAAGAACGGGGACGGGTGCGCGGGGATCAGGGTGAGCAGCGGACGGCCCACCCTGTTCAGCGGCAGGCCGGCCTGGATCGCGTGCTGGACGGCGGCCGCGGAGCCGGACACGGTGACCGTGGCAGTGCCAGCACGCGCCGGGGCCCGCTGCGTCATCTCGTAGACCGCGCCCACCGCCGCGCCCACCGCGATGACGCAGTCCAGCGCGAGCGCCCAGCCCGACGGTGGCGCGCCGCGCGGTTCGGTCCGCCGCAGGGAGGCGAGCAGCGAGCCGATACGTCCGGTCACGTAACCATTGTGGCCGGTAAGCCGGGCAACGGCATCCTCCGTCCCAGGTATGCCCGACTACATCGGAAGGATGATGGACGCCGGCGAGTAAGCCGGGGACGTTACAGGAAGATCCATAGCGCGAACGACGCGGACGGGGCGGGCGCGTGACTACCTTCGCCACCATGGACGCGCTAGTTCAGCTAGAGAACGTGGTGAAGCGGTACGACGGACCTCGGGCCGCTATTGACGGTGTCAGCGTGCGGATCGACCCTGGCGGGGCCGTGGCCATCATGGGGCCGTCCGGGTCGGGCAAGTCCACGCTGCTCAACCTCATCGCGGGGATGGACCGGCCGACCTCAGGCTCGGTCCGGGTGGGCGACGAACGAGTCGACATGCTGTCTGAGGCGGGCGCTGCCCGGTTCCGGCGCAGGCAGGTCGGAATGATCTTCCAGTTCTTCAACCTGCTCGACGACATGACGGTCATCGATAACGTGCTGTTGCCCGCGCAGCTCGGCGGTGCCAAGGCGCGCGAGGCACGGCGGCGCGCCGACGAACTGCTCGGCACGCTCAGGATCTCGCACCGGCGGGACGCCTACCCGGCCCGGCTATCCGGCGGCGAGCGGCAGCGGGTGGCGATCGCCAGGGCGCTGATCAACTCACCGTCCCTGCTGCTCGCCGACGAGCCGACCGGCGCGGTGGACTCCGCCACCGGGGACGAGATCGGCGCGCTGCTGCTCGGCCTCAACGCGGCGGGCCAGACGCTGATCCTGGTCACGCACAGCCCGGAACTGGCCCACCGGTACGCGCGACGCGTCGTGCACATCGCCGACGGGCGGGTTGCGTCAGACACGGCGGTGACCTTGCCGTGAGCGCCGTCTTCCGGGCTGCCGCCGGCGGTCTCGGCGGGCGGAGACTGCAGGCCATCATCATCGGCCTGGTCGTTCTCGCCGCCACCGCCGCCTCCACTCTCGCGCTCGGCATGCTCGCCGACGCGCACAGCCCCTTCGACCGGGCGTTCGCGCAGCAGAATGGCGCGCACGTCGCTGTCACCGTCAACACATCCGTCGCCTCGGCCGCCCAGGTAGCGAACGCCGCGCATGTCAAGGGCGTCACGTCCGTCGCCGGACCGTTCGAGACGGACAGCGTCAACGCCAAGGTCGAGCCGCCAGGCGTCACCGGCGGGTCGATCACCACCCAGCTGAACCTTGTCGGCCGCTCCAGCCCTGGCGGCCCGGTGGACGACCTCACCCTGCAGCAGGGTCACTGGGCCGCCGGCGACGACCAGGCCGTCATCTCCGCCACCGGCAACGCGCCGAGCCAACTGGGCACCACGATCACCGTCGGCAGCCAGACGATGACAGTCGTCGGAGTCGCGGACTCGGTGACGAGCACGGCCGACGTCTGGGTACTGCCCGCCGAGATGGCCGCCATCGCTGGCCAGGGCGGTTCCGGCCAGGCCCAGCTGCTCTACCGGTTCGCGTCCAGCGCGACCGGCAGCGACATCAGCGCGGACATCGGCGAGGTCGACGCGGCGCTGCCGTCCGGCGCGGTACTGAGCCACGTCAGCTACCTCAGCGTCCGCCAGTCCGAGCAGTCCAGCATCGCTCCCTGGGTGCCGTTCATCGTGGCATTCGGCGTGATCGCCCTGGCCATCTCTGTGCTGATCGTGGTCAACGTGGTCGGCGGCGCGGTTGTCGCGGGCACCACGCGGATCGGCGTGCTCAAGTCCATCGGGTTCACGCCGGCGCAGGTCGTGGCCTGTTACGTGCTGCTCGTCGCGGTCCCCGCAGTGGCCGGCGCGGTCGCCGGCCTCGTTGTCGGCAACCTGCTCGCCGTGCCGCTCTACCGGCAGAATGCACAGGTGTACCAGGTCGGCGTGCTTGGCGTGCCGTTCTGGGTGGATGTCGTGGTGCCGCTCGCGGTGATCGCCCTTACCGTGCTGGCGGCGGCCGGCCCGGCGTCCAGGGCGGGCTCCATGTCCGCGGTGCAGGCGATCGCGACCGGCCGCGCGCCGAGGCCGCGGCACGGGTTCTTCGTACAGCGGATTCTCGCGAAGCTGACGTCGGTGCCCCGCCCGGTTACCCTCGGGTTCGCCGCGCCCGCCGCCCGGCCCGGCCGGACCTTGGTGACGCTGGTCGCCGTGCTGTTCGGCGCGGCGGCGGTCACCTTCGGCGTCGGGCTCGCGACCTCGCTGAATCGCGTCTACAACGACATCTCCCCGGCTGCGCGGCTCCCCGTGCGGGTCGTGCCGCCGCCCCCCGCCGCCCCGGCGCCCTCGCCGGGCGGAGGCAGCGTGCACATCACGGTCGGCCCCCACTTCCACGGCCTCGGCGCGCTGACCGCGGCGCAGCAGCACACGATCGGCTCGGCGATCGCCGCGACCCCTGGCACGCAGCACTACCTGACGCAGGCGGCCGACAACCTCTCGCTGCCCGGCCTGGGCAGCTCCAACGCCGGCGCGCAAATCACCGCTTACAGCGGCGGCGACCCGGCCTGGTCGGGCCTGGTGCTGATCTCAGGCGGCTGGTACAGCCAGTCCCCCGCCGTGCGCGACATCGACGTCAACACGCTGTTCCTTACCGACACGAACACCTCGGTCGGAGACACCTACACGCTGATCAACGGAACCCATAAGGTCACAGCGAAGATCGTCGGCGAGGTATTCGACCCGGGCAATGACGTGAGCATCTACACGTCCCAGGCCACGCTCACCGCGATCGATCCGACGGTCACAGGTCCCGCCAGTTTCGCGGTCTCGCTGCGGCCAGGGGTGAGTGCCGACAACTACGCCGCCGCCCTGCAGAACGCGCTCGGCACCAGCTACTTCGTCGGCACCGGAGGCGGCGGACAGGCACTGATCGCCATCATCACCCTGGTCACGATGCTCACCCTGCTGATCATCGTCATCGCGGGCCTGGGCGTGCTGAACACCGTCGCCCTGCAGATCCGCGAGAAGGCCCACGACATCGGCATCTTCAAGACCCTCGGCATGACACCGCGGCAAACCCTCAGCATGGTGGTCTGCTCGGTGGGCATCACCGGCCTCGTCGCGGGCATCGTCGCGGTCCCTGTCGGCATCCTGCTGCACCACAACGTGCTCCCGGCGATGGCCAGCGCGGCGAACTCCGGCATCCCGCAGTCGGTGATGTCCGTTTACTCGGCACCGGAGATGGTGCTGCTAGGCCTCGCCGGACTGGTCATCGCCATCGCCGGGGCGCTGGCCCCCGCCTCATGGGCGGCCGGCTCCAGCACCGCCACCGCCCTGCGAACGGAGTAACGCGCTCGCTAACCGTCAAGCTCGTAGTCGCGGTGGCGGGCGCGGCGGGTGCGAGCCCAGTACTCAAAGGAAAATCCCGGCCAGATGGCGCGGTTCACGCCCGCGTCGTCGAGGTACCAGCTGCGGCAGCCGCCCGCGCTCCACACCGCGCGGCGCAGCCTTTGCTGCAGGCCGTCGTTGTACCTGCGCGTCGCGGGCGCGCTGGCCTCGATCGTGCTCGCCTTCGCCCTGGACAGGGCGCGCAGGCAGCTCAGCACGTGCTGAACCTGGGCCTCGATCATGAACACGGCCGAGGTATGACCGAGGCCCGTGTTCGGGCCCAGGAGCATGAAGAAGTTCGGGAATCCGGGGACGGTGATCCCGCGGAAGGCCTCGACACCCGGTGCCCACGCGTCCTTGAGCTTGACGCCATCCCGCCCGGCCACGTTCAGCTCGGCGGCCGCGTCGACGACACGGAATCCCGTGCCGAAGACGAGCACATCGACCTCATGCGGCGTCCCGTCCGCCGTCACGACGCCGGACGAGGTGATCGCCGTGATGCGGTCGGTGACGAGCTCCACATTCGGCTGTCGCAGGGCCGGATAGTAGTCAGAGGACAGCAGGATCCGCTTGCACCCGATCGTGTAGTCCGGGGTCAGCCGCGCCCGCAGCCCCGGATCGGGCACCTGCCGCTCGAGGTGCCTCCGCGCCATCGCCTCCAGCGGCGCCATCAGCCTCGGGTCGACCGCGAAGCCGACGGCGCGGCTTTCCAGCCCCCAGTAGACGGCGTACCGCAGCGCGCGTGCGGCACCTGGCACGGCGCGCAGCGCCGCACGTGTTCGCGGCGGTATCGCGGCGTCCGGCCGCGGGTGGATCCACGGCGGCGTGCGCTGGAACACGGTCAGGTGCGCGGCCTGGCTGGCGACGGCGGGGACGAACTGGATGGCGGAGGCGCCTGTGCCGATGACGGCGACCCGCTTCCCTGCCAGGCTGGCAGTGGGATCCCAGGACGACGAGTGGAAGGACTCGCCGGCGAACGAGTCAATGCCAGGGATGTCCGGATACGACGGGATGTGCAGCGCACCCGCGCCGGAGACCACCGCGTGGGCGCGGTATCGCTCACCGTCCGCGGTGCGCACGGTCCACAGCCGGTCGGCTTCGTCCCATGTCACCGACTCGACCCGGCTGCCGTACCTGATGTGCTCCTCGATCCCGTATTTGGCGGCGCACCTGCGCAGGTAGTCCCAGATCTCCTGCTGCGGCGCGAACAGCCGGGTCCAGTCCGGGTTCAGCTCATACGAGAACGAGTAGAGCGGTGACGGCACGTCGCAGGCGCAGCCCGGGTACCGGTTATCCCGCCAGGTCCCGCCGAGTTCCGCGGCCTTCTCCAGGATCACGAAGTCGTCGAAGCCCGCCTTACGCAGGCCGATGCCCATCCCGATGCCGCCGAACCCCGACCCGATGATGACGATTTTGTGCCGCACCTGAGGGATCCCTCGGCCTCACGGGACCACGATGACCGGGCAGCTCGCGTGCCGGGCTAGCCAGCCGGGGACCGAGCCAGCAAGGTGGTGCCAGAAGTGCCTGGGCGCGCCGATCACCAGGGCGTCGGCGCTGAACTCCGCAGCCATCGCGCCCAGCTCCCGAGCGGGGCTGCCGCGCCGGGTTCGCACGTGGACCTCGAGCTGGCTCGGGTCGGCGACCTGGTCCAGCTCGGTGAGCAGCCAGCGCTCCAGCGCGTCGTTATCCCTTGGCAGCCCGACCACCTGGCCGGTCAGCGGCTCGCAGTAGACGCCGGGCGACGTCACGTAGACCATGAGCAGCGGCCGGTCGAGCCGCCGGGCCAGCCCGGCGGCGTAGGCGAGGGCGTTGCGCGCGGACGCGGAGCCGTCGTAGCCGGCGATAACGGGATGGGCCAGGCTGATCGGGCGCGGCTGGCAGGGCAGGAACTCATCAGGGCGCACGGATTCCCGGTGGCGGCGCCGTTCTGGCCGGCGCTGCCGCTGAAGCGGGCCTTGCTGCCCAGCGCCGCGCTGATCAGCGCCGCGCTGCTCAGGCGGGCCCTTATCCGGGTAAGGCTCTGCCTGGTCCATTTGCGCGTCCTAGCGGCCACACGGGGTTAATAGTTTTGTTATAGCAAGTATCTACCCGCTGGTTAAGCGGAACATACATACATACATGTATGCGTGCAATGCCCAGCCTGCGCCGGGTTATTCGCGTCCGGGGTGCCGGACAGCCAGCACTATAGGCGCCCTGGCGGCCGTCGCGGAAGCACCCGGCAGCGGAAGTAGCGCCTTTCGCTGTTCCGGGTCCTTCCAGGTGGCACGATGAAGACGTGGTGGCAGAACATGCGGGGCTGGCGGACCCGCGGGACCGGGTGGACGCGACAGCCCGCGCGGTGATCGAGAGCGCCGCCGACGCGATCGTGGCCTTCGGGACCGATCGCACGGTCCTGCTGTGGAACCCCGCGGCGGAGCGGATGTTCGGCTGGAGCGCCACCGAGGTCGTCGGCCTGGAGCCGCCGACCATTCCAGAAGAGCTCAGCGCCGAGCACAACGCGGTGCTCGAGCGGGTCCGCGGCGGCGGCCAGATCTCCTTCGCCACCAGGCGGATCCGCAAGGACGGCACCGTGCTCGACGTGCGCATCGACACCAGCGCGCTGACCGACAGCAGCGGCGGCGTGATCGGCTGGGTGAACATCTGCCATCACACCGGCGAGGACGACGTGGCCAGGCACTACATGGCCGAGCGTGCGCGGGTGGTGCGCCGTCTCGGTGATGTGGTCGCGGACATGAACGCGCAGCGCGACCTGGAGTCGGTGCTCGACAGGATCGCGGCCAGCCTGCGGGAGCTGACCGGCGCCGACGCCGGCGGGTTCGTGCTCATCGAGGACGACCGGCTGCGGCTGGTATCCACCGCGGGCCTGCCCGCCAGGCTGCGCGGGCGCGTCGCGTCGCTGTCGAACAGCCTGGTCGGCGAACTCCTCAGGTCGGGCAAGACCGTGATGATGGCGACCGGCGAGTCCGGCCAGTTCGACGAACTGATCTGGTCGGCGCTGCCCGGGCTGCACACCATCGCACTGAGCCTGTCTCACGTGGGCGGGCGGCCGTACGGGGCGCTCTACGCCCTGTACAGCAGGCGCACCCTCAGCCACGTCGAACTCGAACTGCTCGAGCTGCTCGCCGGTCACGCCGGGGTGGCGCTGACCAACGCGATGGCGTTCGAAGAGGTCGTGCGGCAGCGGGCACACGAGCGCGCGGTCATCGACGGCAGCGCGGACGGCATCGCGGTGCTTGACGAGCAGGGGAACGTGAAGCAGTGGAACCCGGCGGCGCACCGGATCACCGGCATGACGGCCGGCGAGGTGATGGGCGCGCCGCCGCCGTTCCCGCTGCCCGAGCCTGGTGAGCGGCGCACGCACAAGCTGACGAGCGGGCGGTGGCTCGACGTGCTGTGCACGGCGCTGGGCGACGGCGGCGAGCGTGTGGTCGACTTCCGTGACGTCACCGCTGCGAAGGAGCTCGAGGAAGCCAAGGACCTGTTCCTCGCCACCACGAGCCACGAACTGCGCACGCCCATCACGGTGGTCCAGGGGTTCGCCTCGACGCTGGCCAGCCGCTGGGACCAGCTATCCGACGCCGACCGCCGCTCCGCGGTCCGGACGATCGCGGAACGCGCGGGCTCCCTTGGCCGCCTGGTCGAGCAGCTTCTCCTCGGCGCCCGGGCGGGCGCCGATCAGCTGCCGGTCGACAACGGCCCCTTCGACCTGGCCGCTCTGTTGAGAGCGGCTGTCATCTCGTTCGACGCCCTGTCGGACAAGCACGAAGTGGTAGCGGACATCCCCGCCGACCTCCCGCAGGCCCACGGCGACTCAATGGCCACCGACATAATCGTCGGCCAGCTCCTGGAAAACGCCGTCAAGTACTCCCCGTCAGGAGGAATGGTCACAGTCCGCGCCAGGCGGGCCGCCGAGATGATCGAGGTCGACGTCGAAGACGAGGGCATCGGTATCCCGCCGTCCGACTACGAGCGCATCTTCGAGCGCTTCTACCAGGGCGAGACCGGCGACCGGAGAAGGTTCGGCGGTGTGGGCATAGGCCTCTACATCGTCCGCCGCCTGGCGGTGGCTCAAGACGGGACCGTGGTGGCGGAATCCCGCCCCGAGGGCGGCACGACCATGCGCCTGACCCTGCGCTGCGCTCACCGGGAGTAAGAATGCCGGCGACGCTGAAGTTGACGCATAAGGCCATCGGGGCTGAGGTCCGTCGCGGCCCGTACGATGTCGTGCTCGACGGTGAGCGGGCCGGATCGGTCGAAATGAACAGCACGATCGAGATACCAGTAGAGCCTGGACGTCACACCCTGCAAGTTCGCAATGGGCGGAACTCGAGCAGCACTGAAACCTTCGACGCCGCCGAGGGAGAGATCGTCGCCTTCCGATGCACGGGAAAGAGGCCCTTGCCTATCTTTCTCGCATCCTTCGTCGTGCCCAGGCTGGCACTGAAGCTCGTTCGCGAGTGAGCAGGCGCCGTCGTCGGGAGGGGATCCCCGTCAGAGGCGGGCTTGCTCCCGGTGCCGCGGTTCGCCGCCGGTAGCGGCCAGGTATTCGTCGATCACCCCGGGCACGTCGTCGCTATCCCGCATGATCTGGCCGGCCTCCATCCAGATCACGCGGTTGCAGCTCTGCTCGATCTCACCGAGGTTGTGCGCGACAAGGAACACGGTGCCGGCCTCGTCCCGCAGTTCCTTGATCCGGTTGTGGCTCTTGGTCCGGAACGAGGCGTCGCCGGTGGCGAGCGCCTCGTCGATCATCAGGATCTCGTGGCTCTTGGCGGATGCGATGGCGAACCTGAGGCGCTGCGCCATGCCGGTCGAGTAGGCGCGCATCGGCAGGTCGATGAACCTGCCGACCCCGGAGAAGTCCACGATCTGGTCGTACCTGGCCTTCACTTCCGCTGGCGGCATGCCCATCGCGAGGCAGCCGAGGACCACGTTCCGCTCACCGGTGAGGTCGTCGAGCAGCGCGGCGTTCACGCCGAGCAGCGCGGCCTGGCCGGTCGTGTAGACGGCGCCCTGCTCGGCGGGCAGCAGTCCCGCGATCGCCCGCAGCAGCGTGGACTTCCCTGAGCCGTTCCTGCCGATGACGCCCATCACGTCGCCGTGATTGGCCACGAAGGAGATGCCGCGGATCGCGTGCACCTCGCGGATGGATGCGCGCTTCTGCCGCCTCACCAGTCGCATCAGCGACGTGGCCGCGGTCCCCTTGTTGCCGCCGGCCCCGTACACGCGGTAGACCACGTGCAGGTCATCGACGACTACGGTCGGGTCAGCCATGGTCTCCCCCGGCTAGTCCGGCGCGATGAGCGAACGTCACGACCCAGACGTTACCTCGTTCACGGTGCCGTTCGCGCCAACAGGTGCGGACAAATAGCCGGATAACACCCGCGAAATATGATGTTCACGGTTTCGCAGCGTTCTCAACGGGCATGCCGCTCATGCCGGGTTCGTTCAATTCCGCGGACGGGGCGGGGTGACTTATGGAGGTGGCTACATCGAGCGCGCTACTGCTCCCGTTTACAGCCTCTAGTGTCGGCGTCGCACGCCGCCGCCTGATTGGTGACCTCACCGAAGCGGGCGTTTACGAGGCTACGGCTTGTGACGCCGGGCTAGTGATTAGTGAACTTATCAGCAATGCCCTAAGGCACGCTAGTCCCCTTCCGGGATGCGTTGTCAAAGTCTCGTGGAAGCTGCTGCAGGACAGCGTGGAGGTCGAGGTCAGCGACGGGGGCGGCCCGACGACCCCGGCGGTAAATGAGCCGACGAACTGGGCGATCGGCGGGCGCGGGCTAGGCATCGTGGCCCGCCTCTCGTTGCACTGGGGAGTGCGCGCGGAGGAGGACGACGACGGGGAGCCGGAGACGACCGTGTGGGCCGAGCTGCCGATACGGTACGGCAGCAAGACCGGTTTGGTAACTGCCTCGTCACGGAATGCGTAAGCACGTCTCGTACGACCCTGATGAGCGGGATCGCGCCGCCTGAGGCTAGCTTTCCGGCAGGCAGTGGCGGTAGGGTTCCAGCCGTGGAGCTTAATGTCTCGAGTCGGTCTCAGGGAGATCACGCAATTGTGATCGCAACCGGGGAAATCGACCTTTATACCGCTCCGCGGCTGCAAAGCGAGCTCGCCGAAGTCATCGCCAACGCCGCTCCGGCATCGAGGATCGTCGTGGACATGTCCGGCGTGGAATTCTGCGATTCCACCGGCATGAACATCTTGCTGTCCTGCCTGCGGCAGGTCAGGGAGCGTGGCGGTGAGCTCGAGCTCGCAGCGCCGCGTCCGGCCGTCATGAAGATCCTTCAGGTCACCGCCCTCGACTCGGTGTTCACCATCGTCCCCGCGCCGGTGACTCTTCCCGGCGCGTAATAACCCCGCAGCGCCCGCAGGCCATTTACGATCGGCCTATGTCACAGGTGGCCGTCGTCATTCCGGCGTACAACGAGGCGGACCTGGTCGGCGCGACCGTCACGGCCGCGTCCGCGCTTCCCGGCGTCGACGTGGTCGTGGTCGTCGACGACGGCTCACGCGACGGCACGGCCGACGTCGCCGAGCGGGCGGGCGCCGCGGTGCTGCGACACGCGCGGAACCGCGGCAAGGCGGCGGCGATGGAGACAGGCGCGGAGGCCGTGCGCCTCCTTGACCAGCGCGAACCGCGCGCCGTCCGGCGGCACCTGCTGTTCCTCGATGCCGATCTCGGCGCGACGGCCGCCGCGGCGGGCCCGCTGATCACACCGGTCGCCGCCGGCGAAGCGGATCTGGCTATTGCGGTGTTCGCCAACCGGGTCAAGCAGGGCGGCCATGGTTTTGTCGTCGGCCTGTCCGCGGC
>DATBBI010000126.1:0-18170 GCA_036271115.1 Trebonia sp. | reverse complement strand
GGTCCACCGCGATGATCGTGGTCGCGCCGGTCAGCTGAGCGGCCATCACCGCCGACAGCCCGACAGCCCCGGCGCCGTAGACCGCGAGAGACGACCCGGTAAACGGCCGCAGCGCGTTCAGCACCGCCCCGGCCCCGGTCCCGATGCCGCAGGCCAGCGGCCCGAGGATCGACACGTCCGTGTCAGCGGGCACCGGCACAAGCGCGTTCGCGTCGCACACCGAATAGCCGGCGAACGACGACTGGCCGAAGAAGTGGCTGTGCAGGGGCGACCCGTCGAGCCGCCGCAGCGCCGTCGAGCCGTCCGCCCGGCTGCCCGCGATCACGAGCGGCCCGAGCGAAAGGCAGTACCGCGGCTGCCCCTCCAGACAGTTCCGGCACGATCCGCACCACGGCCAGCCGATCACCACCTTGTCCCCGGCAGACACGGAAGTCACCCCGGGACCGACAGCCGCCACCACGCCGGCGCCCTCGTGCCCGAGCACCCCAGGCGACGGGAACGGCATGTCCCCTTCCATGGCCAGCGCGTCGGTATGGCACACCCCGGCCGCCACGATACGGACGAGCGCCTCGCCAGGGCCGGGTGCATCCACGTCCACCTCGGTCACGGTCAGCGGCGTGTGCAGCTTCTCGAACACGGCGGCAGCAGCGCGCATGACGACCCCCTAGCCCTTCACGACCGCGCGGATAGTGGCGCCGGCCTCGGAAACCGCCTTGTCACCGTCGTCGAGCATGTTCACGAACGAGAAGAACCCGTGGATCTGCGACCCGTAGTGCCGGTGCTCGACCGGCACCCGGGCGGCCCGCAGCCGGTCCGCGTACGCGAATCCTTCGTCGCGCAGCGGGTCGTGTTCATCCGTCACCAGATACAGCGGCGGCAGCCCGGACACGTCGGGGGCGCGCAGCGGCGACGCGTACGGGTTCACCCGGATGGCCGGATCGGGCACGTAGAGACTCCAGTACCACGCCATGTCCTGCCGGTTCACGAGGAACTCGCGCCCGTTGTACTCGTGGTATGACTTGCGCTCCAGGTCGCAGTCGGTCACCGGATAAACGAGGAGTTGCAGGGCGAGCGCCGGCCCGCCGAGGTCCCGCGCCCGCAGCGCGGTGACAGCAGCCAGGTTGCCGCCCGCGCTGTCCCCGGCGACCACCACCGGCCGCCCGTCCGCCAGTTCCCCGGCGGCCCATACCAGCGCGTCGTAAGCGTCGTCCGCCGCCGCGGGGAACGCGTGCTCGGGCGCGAGCCGGTAATCGACGCTCACCACGTCGCAGCCGGAGGCGACCGCCAGCGCGCGGACCGACGCGTCCCAGCCGTCGACCGAGCCGACCACCCAGCCGCCGCCGTGGTAGTAGACCGCTACGCCTGGCGCGCTGGGGACGGGGGAGTACACCCGCGCCGGTATCCCGCCCGCCTGTCCCGGTATCACGACGTCCCGTACGGACGCCACGTCGGGACCTGGCCCGATGTGCTCGTTGTTCGCGGTGACGATGGCCCGCGCCTGCTCCGGCGTCAGCTCCCAGAACGGTGGCCCGCCGGCCGCGGCGATCCCGTCGAGGATCAGCTGCGCCTGTGGATGGACAGAACTGCTCATCGCTAACCTCCGGTCGAGTGCGAACCCTTCGTACCCCGCCGCCGCCACCGCGTCGCACCGTGCCCGGTACGGCCCGACGCCGCCGAGGTAGGACGTGAACACCCGCGGCTTGCCCGGGATGTTCGCGCCGACGTACCAGGAGTCCGCGAGCGGGAACAGCGTGGAGTACGCCACCTCGCTCACGTGCGCCATCCAGGCGTCTTCCGCCGACGGCTTGGCCTGCACCGTGGCGTACCCGTGCGCCCCCGCGTACAGCACGCAGTCCCTGATCCACTCCACGTGCTGCTCGATCGACAGCACCATGTTGCTGAACACCGACGGGGATCCCGGCCCCGTCACGATGAACATGTTCGGGAACCCGGCGGGGGCGAGGCCCAGGTAGGCGCGAGGTCCCGCCGCCCACGTCTCGGCCAGCGCAGCCCCGCCGGCTCCACGGACATCGATCTGGTTCAAGGCGCCGGAGATCGCGTCGAACCCGGTCGCGAACACCAGCGCGTCCAGCTCATAGAACGCGTCCGCCGTACTAAGCCCGCCCGCCGACACCGAAGTCAGCGGCGCCGACCTGATGTCCACCAGGGTCACGTTGGGCCGGTTGAACATCGCGAAGTAGTCGTCGCTCTGGCACAGCCGCTTCGACCCGACCGGGTAGGCGCGCGGCAGCAGCAGGTCGGCCACGGCGGGATCGGCGACCGTCTCCCTGATCCGGTCCCGCATGAACTCCGCCACGATGTCGTTGGCGTCCCGGTCGACGAGTACGTCGGTGTACGCGCCGAGGAACGGCATCCCGCCGCCCGCCCGCCACCGCTCCATGAGGTTCCGCTGTACGTCGGCGGGCGGCTCGGCCAGCGCGGGCCGTCCGGTCCCGGTGATCGGCACGCCGAGGAACGAGTCCTGCGCCTGCTTCCGGTAGGACCGGTAGTCCGTCTTGAACTCGGCTTCCCACGCTGGGTCGGTGGCGCGGTTCCTGTTGGGCACCGCGAAGTTGGCCGTCCGCTGGAACACGTACAGATGGTCCGCGACGGCGGCGATCTCGGGCGCGACCTGGATGCCGGTGGACCCGGTGCCGATCAGCCCGACCCGCAGCCCGGTGAAGTCCGCTCCGCCGGCCGGCCACCGGCTGGTGTGGTACCACGGCCCGGCGAACGTCTCCAGGCCAGGCAGCGACGGCACCTGGTACGCCGACAGGCAGCCGACCGCTGACACGAAGAACCGCGCGGTGACCGACGCCCCGTCGTCGGTCGTCACCGTCCACTCGGCCCGGTCCGCGTCCCACGTAGCCGCGGTCACCCGGGTGTTGAGCTGGATGTCCGGCCACAGCCCGAACCGGTCGGCGACATGATTCAGGTAGCGCAGCACCTCGGGCTGCGCGGGGTACCGCTCGCTCCACGACCAGTCCTGCTCGAGCTCAGGGGAGAACGAGTAGGAGTAGTCCTTGGACTCCACGTCGCAGCGCGCCCCGGGGTAGCGATTCCAGAACCACGTGCCGCCGATCCCGCTGCCGGCCTCGAACGCCCGCACCGTCAGGCCGGCGGACCGGAACGCGTGTACCGCGTAAATCCCGGCGAACCCGGCTCCTGCCACCGCCACGTCGAGGTCTGCCATGACCTGACCGTAAGGAAGAGAAAACTCCCGGTCAATGCGGCTTTTCAACAAGCCGCGCGCCGTCCTTTGGTGTCGCGCCCAGCCGTAAGCTAAACCGATACCGAATGTCGCGGAGGTTTCGCTGCCCGTCATGGATCAGAATGTGCGAGATTGTGAATTGTCAAATGCCCTGTGGGGAGGCAGCTGACCAATGTCACAGTCGACGGTGGCTTCACTGCGCCGGTGGGACCCCGAACAGATCGGGCCCTTCACCATCATCGGCCGGCTTGGTGCCGGTGCGATGGGCCAGGTGTTTCTTGCCCGGTCCACGGCCGGGCGGCTGGTGGCGGTGAAAACGATCAGGATCGAACTCGCCGAGGAGCCAGGTTTCCGTGCCAGGTTCGCCCGTGAGGTGGCGGCGGCCAGGCAGGTGAGCGGCGTGTTCACCGCCGCGGTCGTGGCGGCCGATCCTGAGGCGGACCTGCCCTGGGTGGCGACCGCATACGTGCCCGCGCCGTCGCTGAGCACGCTGGTCCGCAGCTGCGGCCCGCTGCCGGTGCCCGCTGTCCGGTGGCTCGCCGCGGGCTGCGCGGAGGCACTCGAGTCGATTCACGCCGCCGGGCTGCTGCACCGCGACGTGAAGCCGTCGAACGTGCTGGTGGCGCCGGACGGCCCCCGGGTGATCGACTTCGGGGTGGCCAGGGCGGCCGAGCGGGTGCAGCTCACCGTCACCCACGGGGCGGCGGGTACACCCGCGTATATGGCGCCTGAGCAGGCCAGGGACGCCACGCAAGCCTCGCCGGCCAGCGACGTCTTCTCGCTCGGCGCGACGATCGTGTTCGCCGCGACCGGCCACCCGCCCTACCAGGGCGAGACGGTCATGGACATCCTCGTCAGGCTCGCGACCGAGCCGCCGGACCTCACCGGCCTGCCAGACGAGCTGACCGACCTGGTCAGCGGCTGCCTGCAGCGTGTGCCGCGGGACCGCACGACCAACGCTGCGATCCTCACCGGGCTGGGCTCGTTCGCCGCGGAACCGGACGGCGGCGGTCACGCCTACCTGCCGGACTCCGCGATGGCGCTGATCGCCGAGTACCAGCGCGCCGGCCCTGGCGCCGCCAACGGCGATGGCCCGGCAGGCGAGGGCGCCGCGGAGGACACGGCCGGCTCGGGCGCCCCGGTCGGCGCCGATACGTCCGGATCGCACACCGACCTGCCTGGCTTCGATTCGCTGCCGGGCTTCGAGCCGGCTGTCGCCCTGACCGGGCGCCGGCCGGCGCCCAGGCTGGCGCGCCCGCGGCACCTGCTGCCGCGGGTTCACTGGGCCATCTGGGCGGCCGCGGCGATCGTGCTGCTCGCCGCGGGGACCGGGCTCGGGATGGTGCTGCGCGGATCGGACGAGCTGGGGCCCACCGGTCCTCCGCCGCCGGCGTGCGCGAACCAGCCGCCATCCGGCACGCCGCAGGTGTGTGTCAGCCAGACCTTCGGAGACGGCCTGACGGTCTACATCGTCCACGGCAGCGGTTACCCCCCGGACAGGCCGGTCACGATCACCCTGGTCGGCGTGGGTCCCTCACCGGACCGGCCGGTGACCGACCGGCAGGGCACGTTCGCCTACGCGATCGACCAGGGACACTATTTCTTCCGCGGCCCGATTCCGGTGGGGAAGTACACGGCGGTCGTGACCGCTCCTGGTGCGCGCAGCGCTAGCGTAAGGTTCCAGGTCGGCACGGGTCCGCCGCCCGGGCAGCCGCCCGGCCCGTAACTCCCGGCTCCACCACAGGTCTTCTTGCCTCGAGCACCACGCGGGATCGGACAGCAAGCCCAGGTCGGAGGCGGCGATCACGCCGTGCTCGATCAGCACCCGCACGGCGACCTCATCCGACAGGCGGACGCCGGGGCCCGCGAGCCCGCGTTCGGTGATCTTGCGGCGCAGCACCTTGAGATGCTCGGCGACCCGCGCCGACAGCAGGTCGCGGTACTCAGGGTCGGTGTCGAACCTGTCGAGCTCGTGATGGGCGCCGGTCGCCTCGAGCGCCGCCCTGGCGATCTCCGGGGTGCGCGGCAGCGGCGACGCCGCGCTCGGGTCGAGCAGCCACGGCCGGCACCACATCAGCGCGACCAGGAACAGCTTGGTCATCGGGTCCAGGTAGAGCGGCAGCAGCGTGCCCTCGCTGTCCGCCGCCTCGTCGGCGTCGGCGGTGCCCCCGGGCCGCCGCCGGTGCCGGCCAGGGACGGTCACCGCGATCTGCAGCCCGTCGTCGAGCATGGCGCGCGAGCCGACGGTGGCCGTTCCCGCGTGGACGAGCCAGCCGCCCGCCGGGTCGCCGTCGCCGTCCACCCGCGGCAGCCGGATCCGGTAGCCGTCACCGGCGACGTAGAGAGCGTGGGTGCGGCTGATGTTGGCGATCCAGGCCCCTTCTGAGGTGGCCGCGATCACGCCAGCACGCCGGGAGAGCCCCCTCCCGGCTGATATGGCCAAGTCCACCTCCGGCCCCCTCCCGAACACCAGCTGACTGCCGTCGGTGAGCCGGATAACCTGACCGGACGCAGTACTGACGTGCGCGGCCACCGAGCCAGTGTAGGCCGGGCGCCGCCACGGGCGGCATCCCTGAGTTCGGGGATGGCGCCAGCCGCGCCAAGGCGGTTAGCTCATCAACGGGACGCCGGGCACCGTGCTTGGGGAGCCACTCGTTGGGGTGGGGGGACCAGTACCGGGCGGGAATGGGTGCGGACCCCGGATCGATCCGGTACTCGGGTCATTCCGGTGTCCGGCGTCCCTACTGCCCGCACGCCCTACACGACGCGCAGGCGCTCCAGCCTGGCTCGTTCCGGCGGCAGCAGATGGGGATCGTCGAGCCGTTGCCGGACGGCGGCCGCCAGCCAGTCCCGGTCCACCGGCCCGGCCGCGGCCAGGAAAGACCTGGTGAACAGCGCCTGCACCGCCCGAACCGCCGCCGCGCTCAGGCCCGTGGGCGGCACGCTGGAGAACCCCACGATCACCCAGGTCATCGCCACATCCGCGACCGCGGGCCCGCGCGCCGCGCCTTCCCAGTCGATGATCAGCGGACCGCCGGCCGTGAGGATCACGTTCTGCGGATGCAGGTCCCGGTGCAACAGCACCTGCGCTCCGCCCTCGTCCCCGAACGGCGCGGGGAGCCACTCCGGCGCCGACACCGCGTGCACAACGGCGTGCAGCCGCGCCAGCAGCCGGGCCTGCCTCCGGAACGTCAACGGCCGGCGGGCGAGCGCGGTGAGCATGGTCGGCCCGTCCGCCCGCTCCATCACGATGTCGCGCCCGGCGACGTCGAACACCTCGGGCACGGGCACCCCGTGCGCCCTGGCGTGCGCCATGACCTCGGCCTCCCTGGCCACTGCGTCCGCCGGCCGCCCGTCCCGGTACCGCCGCTGCACCCGCCCGTCCCCGGCCTCGTAAACATCCGCGCTCCGCCCGCCCGCGATCAGCCGTCCAGGCTCCGCCTCCGCCATGCCCCCGAGTCTCCCACCCCCGCCACCCCGACCCACCCAAAACCTCGCTCCGCGGGGCCACCGGGCCTGTCCCCACCACCCCGAGCCACCAAAAACCCGCCCGCCGGGCAGACGGGCCTGTCGCTGCCAGGCCGCTCCACGCCTCCCGCCCTGCCGGGCCGCCCGGAGCCCCGGCCCTGTTCGCGTCCCTGGCACCGCGCCACCGCTCGAGGCAGCTCCCGCGAGCCGGCACCCTCACTCCCGTAACACGAGCCGCTCCCACCGCGTCCGGTCGCCCAGGGCTGCATGCCCTAGGATCCCTTTGTTGGCGCCACGACCACTTGTGACCGATCACTCGACTCGCGAAGTGGTCACCACGCCAACAAAGCCAACGGAAGTGGTCCAAGTGGCTGATGGAGGCGGGGGCTGACGAGGTGCGGCCGGGCGACCGTGGTTCGGCGGGCGCCGCCGTGCATCAGGCACCGGCGGCCGGGCGACCGGCGTCGGCGGCCGTGCATCAGGCCCCGGCGGCCGGGCGACGGGCGGCGACGGCCGGCCGATAGGCGTCGCGGCCGGGGAAGCCGCGGGTCAGGCGGCCGCCTCGGGGGGTTCGGCGTTTTGCCGGATCGTGGCCAGGCTCTCGCGGAGGGCTTGCCAGACGGGGGCCAGCGGCGCGCCCGCTGGCTCATCGCCGCGGATTTCGCCGGCGGCGACGGCCTCGTCGCCGAGCGCGCGGAGCGCGGCCTGGGCTGTCACCAGGATCAGCGGGTCGGTGGCTTCGATCGTGATCTTGTCCTCGGCGACGTGGACGGTCATCTGGCGGCGTCCTGCCTGTTCTGGCTGCTCGTCGGTGGTGCCCGCGACCTCAGCGGCGCGCAGCGCCTCCTTGGCCTGGTCGAGGTCCACGCCGAGGTTCTTCAGCGCCCGAGCGGCGGCGGACTCGGAGTCGGCGAGCGCGGCGAGCAGCAGGTGGTGCGACCCCACCGGCTGTTCGCCGGCCAGCCTGGTGGCCTCGGTGAGCGTGACTTCGCCGGCTGGCGTGACCCGCAACGCGGGCTCGAGCCCAGCCTCCTCACCGAGGCGCAACCGCGCCTCCCTCGGTGAACTAGACACTGTCAGCCGCTGGCGCAGCCAGCGGAGCACGCTGTTGGTTGCTTCGTCCCCTGACTCACCTTCTTCTTCGGCTTTCCCGGCAGGCACCGCGTCGAGCACGGCCATCCGGATCTCCATCAGGTCCGCGTGCTTCCGCATGATCTGGGCGGCCACGCCGTCGTCTTCCCTGATCAGGCCGAGCAGGATGTGTTCGGTGCCGATGTAGTTGTGCTTCAGCTGCACCGCTTCACGCAACGCCAGCTCCAGGGTTTTCTTCGCCCGCGGCGTGAACGGGATGTGCCCGCTGCGTTGTGCCTGCTTGCCGGGCCCGACGAGCTCGGTGACCTCCTGCCTTGCGCCCTTCAGCGTGATGCCGTGGGCCTCGAGGACGCGGTAGGCGACGCCGGCGGGCTCGCCGAGCAGGCCGAGCAGGATGTGCTCGGTCCCGATGTAGTTGTGGTTCATCCGCCGCGCCTCTTCCTGGGAGAGGACGACCGTGTGCCGCGCGTAGGCGGTGAATCGCTCGAACATGGAACTAGCGTGGCCCTCTGCTTCCAACCCCGTCAATACCATGCTATTAATAGGGTAGATCGGCAGCAGGGAGGGAGCACGGCGATGGAGTGGGAGGACCGGCTCGACGAGTGGGAGATCGAGCTTGAGCTCGGCATGCGGATGGACGGGTCGGACTGGGTGACGCTCGAGCGGGCGGCCGCCGACACCGGCGTGTCCCGGGCGGCGCTGCGCAACTGGTACCGGACCGGCCAGATTCCTTCCCGGCTCGTCGACGGCCCGCACGGGCCGCAGCGGGTAGTGCCGCTCGACGTGGTAGCCGAGCGCGCTGAGGCCTCGCCGCGGCTGCGGCGCTCGGCCGAGCGGCGGCTCGCCGACGAGGCGCAGCTCGAGCTGCTCAGGCATCGCGTCGATCAGCTGGAGCTGCGCTTGGCGGCTATGGAGCGCCGCCTGCCGCCTGACCCCGCGCCCTGAGCAATGGCTCGTCGCGGAGTCAGCAGCGTACGTTCGGGCTAGATTTCTCCGAAAAGCCGGTCGCCAGCGTCACCGAGACCAGGGACGATGTACCCCTTGTCATTCAGCCGCTCGTCGACGGCACCGGTGACCACCCGCACGAATTCGCCGGGGAACGCCTCGGCGACGCGGGCCAGCCCTTCCGGGGCGGCGAGCAGGCAGATGGCGGTCACCGCCGCGGCGCCGCGGTCGCGGAGCATGCCGATCACCGTGATCAGCGTGCCGCCGGTGGCGAGCATCGGGTCGAGCACGAACACCTCGCGGCCGGTCAGGTCGACAGGCAGCCGGTTCGCGTACGTCGAGGCGACCAGCGACTCCTCGTCCCGCACCATGCCGACGAATCCGACGCCGGCCTGCGGCAGCAGCCGGGTCATGCCGTCGAGCATGCCGATGCCCGCGCGCAGTACCGGGACGATCAGCGGCATCGGGTCCGCCAGCTTGGCGCCCACGGCGGTGCCGACCGGCGTCTGGACGGTCACGTCGGTGAGGCGGATCTCGCGGGTCGCCTCGTAGGCGAGCAGGGTGACCAGCTCGTCGGCAAGCCTGCGGAAGGTGGCGGTGTCGGTGGCCTCGTCGCGGAGCAGGGTGAGCTTGTGCGTGACCAGCGGGTGGTCGGCGAGGAGCGTGCGCATGGACAGCAAGTGTTGCAGGTGATGCAGCCTGGTGTCAGGTAGCGGGCCGGTGGGCGCCGGATGTCCGCGAGCCGGCCAAGTCCCGCTCGATGCGCTCCGCGGTGGCGAGCAGCGGGTGAAGCAGGTCGCGCACGATGCTCTCCAGGCTGTGCCGGCCCGCGTGGGTGGACACGTTGATGGCGGCGACCACCCTGCCGTCGCCGTTCCTGATCGGCGCGGCGAGCGAGCGCAGCCCCTCTTCCAGCTCCTGGTCCACCAGCGCCCAGCCGCGGCCGCGGATCTTGCGCAGCTCCTGCCGCAGCCCGCCGGGGCTGGTGATGGTGCGCCCGGTCAGGCCGTGCAGGCTGACAGCGGTCAGGTACCTTTCGAGCCAGTCCTCCGGCTGGGCCGCGAGCAGCACGCGCCCCATCGACGTCGCGTAGGCGGGGAAGCGAGTGCCGACGCTGATCGTCATCGTCATGATCCGCTTGGTCGGGACCCGGGCGATGTAGACGACGTCTTCGCCGTCGAGTTCGGACACGGAGGAGGATTCGCGGACCTCCTCGACGAGGTCCTCCAGGTGCGGCATCGCGACCTCGGGGAGGGTCAGGCTGGACAGGTAGGCGTACCCGAGCTCGAGGATCTTGGGCCGCAGCGAGAACCGGCCGTCGTTGTTGTGCATGTAGCCGAGGTGCACCAGGGTGTGCAGGAAGCGGCGGGCCGCCGCGCGGCTGAGCCCGGTGGCGGCTGCGACCTCGGAGAGGCTGAGGTTGGCGTGGTCGGCGTCGAAGACCCGGATCACGGAAAGGCCGCGCTCGAGAGACTGGACGAAGTCGCCGTCCTGCTCCTCGATCGTGGGTTCATCCGTCATGCTCGGCCTCCCGCTGCCCCGGCGGCGCTCCCTGGTCAGACGTGCTGCACAGGCGCTAGTCGCGACGCCGGTGGTGGCGTAATTTGCCAGATGATAACAATCGTAGACAGCAGTCTGCCTGTTCGCTTACTGAACTATCGTGCGTAGTACGGACTTAAGGGGTTTCAGTCACATGCCTGTCACTTCGCGTACTCAAGTCGGAATAGTCGGGGCCGGTCCCGCCGGCCTGCTGCTATCCCATTTGCTGGCGCTGGCCGGGGTGGATTCCGTTGTTGTCGAGAACAGGTCGCGGGCGTACTGCGAGGCCCGCCAGCGTGCCGGGCTGCTTGAGGCCGGAACGGTGGAACTGCTGCGCTCGGTGGGGCTCGGGAAGCGGCTGGACGCCGAGGGCATCGAGCACGACGGGATCTACCTGCAGTTCGCCGGCGAGCGTCACAACTTGAACTTCCGTGAGCTGACCGGCGGGCGGTGGGTGACGGTCTACGCGCAGACCGAGATCGTCAAGGACCTGATCGCGGCCCGGCTGGCAGCCGGGGGAGCGATCGAGTTCGACTGCTCCGACGTTTCCGTGTCCGGCGTGACGTCGGACCGGCCGGTGCTGTCCTACACGGACTCATCGGGCGTCGCGCACGAGGTCTCATGCGACGTGATCGCGGGCTGCGACGGGTTCCACGGCGTCTGTCGGCCGCTCATCCCGGACCTGCTGGTGTCGGAGCGGACCTATCCGTACGCGTGGCTGGGAATCCTGGCCAACGCCGCGCCCTCGACCGACGAGCTCATCTACTCCAGGCACGCCGACGGCTTCGCGCTGTACTCCATGCGCTCACCCGAGGTCTCCCGGCTGTACCTGCAGGTGGCGCCCGACGAGCCGCTCGACCAATGGCCGGACGACCGGATCTGGGCCGAGCTGCAGAAGCGGTTCGCGCTGGAGGGGTGGTCGGTGTCCGAGGGACCGATCACCGACAAGTCGGTCACCGCGATGCGCAGCTTCGTCGCCGCGCCGATGCGGCACGGCCGGCTGTTCCTCGCCGGGGACGCGGCGCACATCGTGCCGCCGACCGGCGCCAAGGGCCTCAACCTCGCGCTGTCCGACGTGGTAGTGCTGGCGAACGCGCTCCGCGCGCTGCTGAAGGAGGGGTCGTGGGAGCTGGCCGACGCCTACTCCGACACCTGCCTGCGGCGGGTCTGGCGGTCCACCCACTTCTCCTGGTGGATGACCTCGATGCTGCACGTCACTCCGGGCTCGGACGCGTTCGAGTCGCAGCTCCAGCTGGCCCAGCTCAGCTACGTCACGTCCTCCCGCGCCGCGGCGCTGTCGCTGGCCGAGAACTACTCCGGGTACCAGCCCGTCCGCTTCGAGTTCTGACGAGCCTGTTACTGCTGGTGGCGGCGCGGGCGCAGCGCCCTGGCGAGCAGCGCCGACAGCGCGGCGGCGGTCCCGGTACTGGTCAGCGCGAGGCCAAGCGGTCCCGCGGACGTCGGCTCGTCGAGCAGCTGCAGGGCGCGCAGCCGGTGCCTGAGTACGTGTACCTCGGCGCGGATCGCGCCGGCCAGGCTGCTGCCTGACCGGGACGTCCACCCTTCGGCCGCGTGCATCTCCGTCAGCCTGCTGGTCAGCTCCTCGTAGCCGACCGGCCCGTCGTGCAGGGTGGCGATCAGCAGGGCCGCTTCCCTGACGGCGACCGTGAAGTCGGGATCGGGGCCGTCGTCAGGCCCGATCAGCGCGGCGGTCCCGATGTGCCAGCGCACCGCGGCGTCGTCGGCCATCAGCCGGCCGGTCTTGGTCAGCACCAGGCTGGTGCCGCTGCGTCGCACCGCGCCCATCTCATGCTGGGCGAGCCCGCGCAGGGTGTGCAGCGGGTACACGTCGAGTTCCTGGTGCCGCTTGCCGGCGGCGGCCGGGCCGTTCGCGGCGCCCCAGCCGAACATCCCGGCCGCCTCGCCGACCAGCGCCGGCGCGATGTAGTGCCGTGCGGTCAGCCGCAGGCCGGCGTCGGCGTGGTGCAGCAGCCAGCGAAGGGTCGGCAGCGGCTCGCCGGGCAGCACCGGCGGCTCGAGCAGCCGCGGCACCACCCGCCGGGCCATCTGGGCGCGCTCGCCAGGGTGCCCGTGGGCCCACTCGTCGATGCGTTCGGCGCTGATCCTGCTGAGCCAGGTGTCGGTACCCGGTTCCTGAGTGGGCCTGGTCAGCCAGCGCTCGACGAGCCCGGCGCGCTTGGTCTTCCATCCGCTGACGCCGACCCGCAGGTCTCCGCCGGCCACCGCGAGCTCGATCGCGGCGGCGCAGGCGTCGTAAGCGGCGCGCTCCTGCTGGCCCATCGCAGAACTCCAGGCGAGCAGGTCGGTGTCGGGCGGAGCGGCGTGCGAGGTGGCGAGTGCCTTGGAGTAGGCGGCGACGCCGTGGTCGTGGCCTTCGGCGTAGGCGGCGATGATCCGCTCGGTCTGCCCGGAAGCGCAGACGTCACCGTAACGCTCCATGCCGGCCAGCGTGAGCAGCCTGGCCAGTGCCCTTGCGACGGCGATGTGGCCGCTCGATGACGCCGGCCAGCTCGTCGGCAGCACGCACCACAGGAATTCCTGCAAGCGCAGCAGCGAGATCACCTCAAGGCCGCCGCCTGATGTCAGCCAGCGGAGCGCGGCCTTCGCGTCCTCGGCTACCGCCGGGTCCTCGCGAGCGAGCGTCTGAAGTGCCTCCGCCTCATTCATCATGCGGCCAGTCTGCCCCACGAGGATCGGTCGCGGTAGACGCGTTGCTGATTTGGCAGGTGATGTGCCGGTCGTGCACGACTAGCAGCCATATCGTGATATATGGTCACATCCCAGCGGCCAGTTAAAGCAGGGAACGTACGCCGCTCGGGGCGGCTTCGGGCATCATTGCTCGGGTGAGCGGCATCTACGACGAACCCGAGCTGTATCAGCTCGCCTGCGCCTATCGCGACGTCCCTACCGAGGTAACCGCGCTGCTTGCCTGGTGCGGCGAGCACTCGCGGGAAGAGGTCCAGTCGATCCTCGAGCTGGCCGCCGGGCCCGCCGAGCACGCCCTCGAACTCGCCCGCCGCGGGCTGCGCGCCACGGCGCTGGACAAGTCCGCCGCGATGTGCGGGTTCGCGGCGGAGCGGGCCGAGGTCGCCGGGCTTGACCTCGGCGTGGTCGAGGCGGACATGCGGGACTTCAAGCTCCCTGACCGCTTCGATCTCGCGATCACCATGCTGAACTCGCTCTGCCACCTCTTCACCCTCGACGACCTGGTCGCCCACCTGGCAGCCGTGGCGGCGCACCTGCGGCCCGGCGGCCTCTACATCGCCGAGCTCGCGCACCCCGCCGACTACTTCGCGCCGGTCCCGCGGACCAGCAGCGAGTGGACGATCGACCGGGAAGGCGTCCGCGCCGAGGTGCGGTGGGGCGGTGGCCATGACCGGATCGACCCTGTGACGCAGATCACCAGGGAACACATGAGCATCACCGCTCACGACGCGGACGGGACGGTCCGCACGGCCAGCGACGTGGTGCCCAACCGGTTCTGGACCGCGACCGAGCTGACCGCCGCGCTCCGCCTCGACGGCAGCTTCACGGTCGCGGCCAGCTACGGCGACTTCGACAACAGCACGGGGCTGGCCGACCCGACCGCGTGGCGGATGATCCTCGTCCTCCGCCGCGCCTAGCCGGGCCGGCCCGCGCCCCGCGCCCCCCGCGCCCCGCTCCTACTCGACCGGGATCTCCTTGTTGATCAGCGACAGGTCGATGCCCTGCCGGGCGCGCACCGTGCGCGCCACGAGGAAGATCACCAGCGCGAGCAGGTACATCGCGCCCATGTAGATCAGCGAGTCGTTGTTGTTGATGCCGTAGGCGGAGTTCGACAGCCACTCGTACAGGCAGAAGCCGATCAGCCCGATGGTCACCAGGCCGGCCGCGGGCACCACCGGTACTCCGAGTAGCCGGATCCGCGACGCCGGCGAGGCTCGCCACAGTTCCGGCTTGCGCCACGGCAGGATCACCACGGCGATGGCGCTGAACAGGTACGTCACCGCGATCACCAGCGTCGCATCCAGGGTGTAGGTATGGAACGTCGAGTTGTAGGCGTACAGCGCCCCCAGCCCGACGGCGGGCAGCAGCATCAGCACCAGTGACCACACCGGCACCCGGCGCTTCTCCGACACCTGGGCCGCGCCGTCCGGCAGGATCCGGTCGAAGGCCGCTGCGAAGATCACCCGGGTCGAGGAAAGGAACAGCGTCCCCACCCACCCGAAGAACCACAGACTCATCAACAGGATCAAAATCACCTGGAACGCCGTGTTGTGCACTAGCCAGCCGGCCAGCAGCACCGGGTACGGGAAGATCGGCAGTGCGTGTGCCGTGGGGATCCCGTACAGGGAGTCCACCCAGAGCACGTTCGCGGACTGATAGAACGACCACCCGAACGTCTTGAAGAACAGCGTCAGGAGGACCACCGACAGCAGCACCGTGGTCCACAGCCCGAAGAACATGCCGCTGAATACGCGCTTGAAGTCGCTCGCCCCGCGGACCTCGCCGTACAGCGTGGTGCCCCAGTTCGGCCACAGCAGGTAGAACATCAGCATCGGGACCAGCAGCAGCGACTGGCCGAACGCGCCCGCCACGCCGAACGCCGGCGCCGTGTACCCGACCGCCTTGCTGCCCGCGTCCGCGAGCGTGCCGCCGTATCCGTTCTTGATCCCGAACAGCTTGTCGGTCTCCGAGTTGAACGACGAGATGAAGGCCGCCTTGCTGGACACCAGCAGGATGATCACGATGATCGCGAACCCGATGAGCCCACCGAGGAAGCACCACTTCTGCACGCTTGCGTACCCGGCCATGCCGAGCGAGACCAGGAAGCCGGCCAGCGCGATCGTGATCAGCGTGACGACGAAGACGCCGTTGGAGGTGCCGAACCACGCCGCCCCCGACGGGCTGCCGAGCGTCGCCCACAGCGGCTGGAAGAACTCCCCGGCCAGCACCGAGCCGTAGATCGGCGCCCATAGCCAGAGGATGAACCACCATCCGGTGGCGGCCATCACGAAGCCGAGCCCGCTGCCGAACGGGAGGATGCGGCTCTGCCACACATAGTCGCCTCCCGCCCGCGGGATCGTGACGACAAGCCCGCTGTAGGCGAGGACGAGGAACGACACCCACACGCCCGAGAGCAGCACGGCGGTAAGCAGCTGCCCGCTCGGGAACGCGCCCTGGTAGGCGAACTCGACCAGACCCAACGTGATTACGTTGGTGGACAGGCAGGCGTAGATCATCGAGTCGCGCACGGACCAGCCCCGGACCAGCCCGGTAGCGTTCCGCAGGAAAAGCGCAGGTTTTTCGTCGCCGAGGGCGTCGGTGGCCATATGTTCTCCTACAAGGGGTTATAAATCAGTTATTCCGAACGTACGTATGATGACTCCCAGGCCCTATCCACAGCCATAACGGTGTTAGCCGTTGACCAGGACGTATTTGATTTTGCCTTTCTTCTGGTTCAAATCGATGATGGCCGCTTGGAGCACGCCGTCGCTGTAGGAACTGCCGGGGTTAATCGCCAGCGTGCGGCCCACCCGCGCCACGCCGCGGCTTTCGTGAATGTGCCCGTGCACGGAAAGCGGCGGCTGGTACCGCTGCAGCGCTTCCTTGATCGCGGTGGAGCCCACCGGCTTCATGACCGCGCCGCCGTGCGTGGGCCGCATGTTCGCGTCGAGCGCGGGCGCCTCGTCGAGCCCGGTGCCGAACGGCGGGGCGTGGAAGTTGAAGATCGTCCGGCTCATGTCCGGAACGTGTTCGGCGACGGCGTTGATCTTCGTCGCGAGCTCATCCTCCGGCGCCTCGCGGTGGGTGTTCCACGGGGTGGGGTTGGTCCACCCCATCGACACCATGGACCAGCCGTCCAGGTCCAGGACCTTCCCCTCGGCGAACGTCACGCAGGGCGACGCCTCGAGGATCGGGTCGATGTCGAAGATGTCGTCGTTGCCGCCGTTCAGGATGCAGGGGATGTCGCCGCCGTGCAGCTTGCCGTCCGCCATGTCCAGCCAGCGGTCCAGGGACCTGGTCATCTCCGTGTTGAACCGCTCGTCGATGGCCTGCTCGGTGTTGAGCGCGTCGAGCTCATCGGGCGTGACGATCGCCGGGTACGAGCCGCGGTCCCTGAGCTGCTTCTGCGCCTCCTCCAGCGCTTCGCGGTTCTCCAGGCGGCGCTTCTCGCCCCTGATGGTGACCTCCCAGTACCCGTTGCGGGCCACGATCGGGACCATGATCTTGCCGGTGACGTCGCCGCCGAGCACCACCAGGTCGGCCTTGTAGAAGGCCGCCGCGTTGAGGAACTTGCGCCAGCAGATTTCCGACCCGTGGATGTCGGTTGCGAAGAAGATCTTCATCGGATGCCGCTTTCCGTAAGTGCGCTACCTCTTCTGGAAGCTCGTACCACCGCACGCGCTCGCCGACGTTGGCCCGCAGGCGCCACTTGACGCCCTTGGGCACCGACTTCGCGAACTCGAGCAACTGGGCCGCCTGCGCGAGCGGGTCGAAGGGCGCCGTCTGCGGGACCAGCCCGGGGTTCTCCGCGATCAGCGCGGGCAGCTTCTCCAGGTTCCCTGTGCAGGTCCGCCACCAGCCCCAGTCCGCGCCGAGCACTTCACCGAACCGGTCGGTGTCGATCACGTCGCCGCCGTCCGCGCCGGCGGACTGCGCCGTGCCGACCGGCACCCCCGAGAGCAGATGCGTGATGTCGTGCGCGTCCTTGGCGTTCAGCTCGAAGATCTGGAGCTTGGACAGCAGCAAATCGGCCGGGTCGAGGGTGAGCGAAGAATTGCGGAATGACGGCCGGAAATCGAGCGTGTGGCACATCACCAGCCGGTCCACCATCACGTCGACAGGCCGTCCCGACGGGGCCATGAAGTACATCTGCCGGTCGCCGTTCAGGTTGTTGAACATGCGGTCCGCGGTGCACCCGCTGCGTTCCAGGTAAGCGGCGACGTCGCGGCGTCCTTTTCCCGTGCAGGCCAGGTCCATGTCCTGGCCTGGCCGCAGCCGGGGCGGGAATTCCGGGCAGAGCACGCGCACCCCGAGGCCGCCGAGCAGGCGCAGTTTCAGGCCCTCTCGCATCGCGCCTTCGACGAGCGAAACCGCCTCAGGCAGCGGGTCGTCATCGGGTGCGGTCATGCGAAGATCATGGGGAAATAACCGCCGCACTGTCCAGACATAAAGTGTCGTCCGTCACATTGGTTCCACCATGTGGGAAATCCGCTAACCGGCCGAGGTCTCCGATTGGTGCCGGTAAAACGGGGTCTGCTCCGCGGGCAGCGGGGCCGCGCCCATGATCAGGTCGGCGGCCTTTTCCGCGAGCATCATCACCGGGGCGTAAATGTTGCCGTTGGTCACGTACGGCATGGCCGACGCGTCGACGACCCGCAGCCCGGAGACGCCGTGCACGCGCAGCGACGCCGGGTCGGTCACTGCCGTCGGACTGGTTCCCATCGCGCAGGTGCAGGACGGGTGCAGCGCGGTCTCCGCGTCCCGCGCGACCCACGCGAGGATCTCCTCCTCGGTCGCCACCGACGGTCCTGGCGAGAGTTCCCCTGCGTTGAACTCGTCGAACGCCGACTGGTTCAGGATGTTCCTGGTGATCTGGATCGCCTCGACCCACTCCTGCCGGTCGGTCGGCGTGGACAGGTAGTTGAATCGCAGCGCCGGCTTGGCCAACGGGTCCGCGGACCCGATCTTGACCGTGCCGCGCGAGTCGGAGTACATCGGCCCGATGTGCACCTGGTAGCCGTGGCCTCCGGCCGGGGCGGACCCGTCATAGCGGACCGCGATCGGCAGGAAGTGGAACATCAGGTTCGGGTACGCGACCGAGTCGTTGGACCTGGCGAACCCGCCGCCCTCGAAGTGGTTGGTCGCGGCGGGACCGGAGTGGCGCAGCCACCATTCGGCCGCCACCCTT
>DATBBI010000125.1:0-5104 GCA_036271115.1 Trebonia sp. | reverse complement strand
TGGCTGACCGACCAGCTGCGCCGCGCCGCGGCGGACGCCCGCGGGCGCGGCGCGCCGGAGGTGGCGGCGCAGTGCCTGGAACGAGCGCTTGCCGAACCGCCGCCAGCGGCCGCCCGCGCCGACGTGCTCTACGAGCTCGGCGCCGCGCGGACCTTCCACTCCCCGGCCAGCGCCGCAGAGCACCTGAGCGAGGCGCTGGAGCTGACCGGCGACTGGCCGCGCAGAGGCCAGATAGCGCTGGCGCTCAGCGAGGCGCTCGCGCTGAGCGGCCGGTTCGCGGACGCGGTCACGACCGTGCAAAGCGCGCTCGCGGAGAGCGGTGCGGGGCAGGACGGGATCGTCGCCTCGCTGCAGGCGGTCCTGCTCAACATCGCGCGCTGGGACCTGTCCACCAGGGAGGTCACCAGGCCGCTCGTCGCGGAGCTGCTGGCCCGCGCCGACGCGGGTGACCCGCTCGACCCGCAGCTGCACGCCAACCTCGCGATGGAGCTAACCGTCGCGGGCACCGACAGAACCGGCGCGCTGCGGCACGCCCGTGAGGCGGTCCGCGCCACGTCGAGCCTGATGTCGCTCACCTCCACCGCGCTGCCCGAGGCGGTGCTGGTGATGTCGTACGCCGACGCCAGCGGTGAGGCGTGGCACGGGGTGCGGGGCTGGCAGGAACTCGCCAGGCAGCGCGCCCGCCCGCTGGCCACCGCCATCTCGGCTTCGATCGCCGCGCACCTCGCGGTCCGCGACGGCGACATCCGGCAGGCACTGGCGTTCGGCGAGCAGGCGCTCGCCGCCGCGGACAGCTGGGTCGCGATCCTCGCCACGGCGTTCCTTGTGCCTGCCCTCATCGACGCGGGCGAGACCGGCCGGGCCCTCGCGCTCCTCGCTGAGCAGGGCCTGAGCGAAGGCGACCTGCTGCCGGTCTTCCCGTTCAACGTGGCGCAGTACGCCCGCGGCTGCCTGCGCGCCGCCGCGGGCGACCACGAGGCCGCGGTGACCGATCTGCTCGGGGTCGGCGCGGTCGCGACGCGCTGGGGCATCGTCAACCCCGCCGCGATCCCCTGGCGTTCCGCCGCCGCGCTGTCGCACAGCGCCCTCGGCGACTCCGAGGCCGCGCGCCGCCTGGCCGGTGAGGAGCTCGGCCTGGCCCGGCGCTGGGGCGCCGCCAGGGAGATCGGGGTCGCGCTGCACGCCGCGGGGCTGGCCGAGGGCGGGGAGCGCGGCATCGAGCTGCTGGCCGAGGCGGTGATCGTGCTGCGCGGCTCGACCGCCCGGCTCGAGCTGGCCCGGGCGCTGCTCGACCTCGGCGCCGCCCACCGCCGGGCGGGTGCCAGGGGCATCGCGCGTGACCTGCTGCGAGAGAGCCTGGACCTGGCCCACGGCCTCGGCGGGCACGCGCTGGCCGGCCGCGCCAGGGACGAGCTGGTGGCCGCGGGCGGCCGGCCCCGCAGGGACGCCATCCGCGGCCGCGACTCGCTCACCCCCAGCGAGCTGCGCGTTGCGGAGCTCGCCGCCGCGGGCCGCACCAACCGGCAGATCGCGCAGGCGCTCTTCGTCACCCAGCGCACCGTGGAGAACCACCTGACGAGCACCTACGCCAAGCTCGGCATCACCGCCAGGCCGGAGCTGGGGGCCGCCCTCAGCGGCACCCCGCCAGCAGCGTCTGAAGCACGGCGAACAGCTCCGACCAGCCGCTGAACTCATGCTCGGGGCCGCCGGGCACGCACACCGCGCCGGCTAGCGGCTCGTGGTCACCGGAGTCCACCTCGAGCCGCAGCACGATCCGGTCGCCATCGTCCATGACCGGCATGCTGGCACGCGACCGCCGGTCGCGGCGTCACGGTGCGCACCACACCCTTTTACCTGGCCTACCTGGCCGCGAACGTGGCCGATGTGACATCGTCCACCAAAGAAGGTGGTCGATGGGCCATCGAGCACGTTCCCGGGAGCCGCGCGCCCGTCAGGCGACGTGCCGGGCCGGGCTGACGGCCGCCGACTCTCCCGGCGCGAGCAGCACGAGCCGGCCCGCGAGCCCCGCCTGCCCGAACGCGGCGCGCAGTTCGGCACCGTCCTCCGTGAAGTGCCGCCAGCCCGTGTAGTGCACTGGAACGACCGCTTCCGCGCCGAGAATCCGTGCCGCCGCCGCGGCACCCGCGCTGTCCAGCGTCAGCAGCGCGCCGTCGAACCGGTCGGGGAACCGCGCCGCGCCCGTGAACAGCACGGCGACGCCGACCGGCCCGAACCGCTCCGCCACCTGCTCGACCGCACCCAGCCAGGCGTTGTCCCCGCTGACATAGATCGTCGGCAGGTCCGCCGCGGTCAGCACGAACCCGGTCACATCGCCGCTGACCGGTTCGCATCCCTCGGGCCCGTGCCGGGCGGGAACGGCGGTGACCCGGAGGGTGCCGCCATCCGGACGCGGCAGGTCAACCTGGTCCCACGGCGCCAGCGCCCTGGTGGGGACTCCGTCCGCCGCCAGCCGTGCCGAGCCGCTCGGCGTGGTCAGCGTCACCGGGACCCTGGCCAGGTATGCGCGGCCGGACCGGTCCAGGTTGTCCGCGTGCTGGTCGTGCGAGAGCAGCACCGCATCCACCCGGCCCAGGTCGTCAGGGCCCAAGGCGGGCGGCGCCAGCTTCACCAGCATCGGGCCGTCCGGTCGCGGATACTCGCCGGGCGGGTCGAACGTCGGGTCCGTCAGCAGCCGCAAGCCGCCGAGTTCGAGGATCGCGGTCGGCCCGCCGATCGCCTGAATGAGCACCATCGCCAATCTCCTAACGGGCAAGTTTCGCTTTCTCCGTTAGATTTGACGCTAACATCCTCTAACGGAGAACGGCAAGAGTTACCATGAGAAGATGAGCGCATCACATGGCGTGGCTGGCGAGGAGGCGTCGTCCGCGCTCGCGCTGGTCAACACCAGGCACCTGCGGTCCGGTCAGCCGGCCGACCTGCTCACCGACCCGGCGCGGGCCGCGGAGTGGCTGGCGGGGCGCGTCCTGGTGCCGCGTGGCACGAGGCTGTCCGACCCCGAGACGGCGCGACTGGTCGCGCTGCGCGAGGCGGTTCGCGGGCTGTTCGCTGCCAGGGCCGGGCAGCGAACCCCGGCCGCCGGCGACGTAGCAGCGCTCAACGCCGCGCTGGCTGCTGCGACAGTGGTCTCGTCACTGACCTGGGACGAAGCGGGCCCGCGCCAGAGTGAGCAGGCGCCGGCCGCGGCCGGCCCCTTCGCCGCCGCCACCGCACTGCTCGCGCGCGACGCGCTGCGGGTGCTGACGGATCCAGCGGGTCCGGAACCCGCGCCCTGCGGGGCTCACGACTGCATCCGGTGGTTCCTGCGCACGCACGCCGCGCGCCAGTGGTGCTCAGACCGGTGCGGCGACCGGATCCGCGCCGCGCGGCACTACGCCCGCCACCGCGGCACAGCCTGACGGCCGCCACAAGAACGGGGTCGATGGTCCATCGACCGCCATCTAGTGGGGTCAATGGACCATCGACCCCCCTTCGGGGAACCGGGCGAACGTGGTCGATGTGACATCCACTACCAAAGAGTGTGGTCGATGTGACATCGACCACCTTCGGGGGAGGCGGGCGAACGGCGAGGTGCCTGAAAGGCCCTCTCGCCAGGCAGAGAACGCGGTCGATGGTCCATCGACCGCCATCTAGTGGGGTCGATGGACCATCGACCCCCTTCCCGGGGACGGTCTGGAGGGTGGCTGACGGGGCGGGTTATGAGCCGAGGTGCCAGGAGGCTAGGTAGGCGCGCTGGGCGGGGGTCAGCGAGTCGATGTCCGCGCCGAGGGCGGCAAGGACCAGGCGGGCGGCCTCGGCGTCGATGTCCGGCGGGACCGGGTGCACGTCTGGCGTCAGCTTCTCCGCGTTGCCTGCCAGCCAGGCCAGCGCGAGCGCCTCGATACCGAACGCCAGGTCCATCACCTCGGGCGGGTGGCCGTCGGCGGCGACGAGGTTGACCACCCGGCCTTCGGCGAGCAGCAGCAGGCGGCGGCCGTCGGGCAGTTCGAACATGTCCATATGCGGCCGGACGTCGGGTTGCACCGCTTCGGCCAGCGCCTCGAGCCCCCGGACGTCGATCTCCACGTCGAAGTGGCCGGCGTTGGCCAGAATCGCGCCGTCCCGCATCATCGCCATGTGCTCGGCGGTGATCACGTCCGCGGTTCCTGTCGCCGTGATGAACACCTCGCCAATCGGCGCCGCCTCGGCGAGCGTGAGCACCCGGAAGCCGCGCAGCACCGCGTCGAGCGCCCGTACCGGGTCCACCTCGGTGACGAGAACCCGCGCGCCGAGGCCGCGAGCGCACTCGGCGATCCCGGTCCCGCAGGCACCGAAACCGGCTACCACCACGGTCTTGCCGGCCAGCATGACACCGCTGGCGCGGAGCAGCCCGTCGATGACGGACTGCCCCGTGCCGCGGGTGTTGTCCACCAGCCGCTTGACCGGCGTGTCACTGGCCGCGATGACGGGGAACGCGAGCGCGCCCTCGGCCGCCATCCTGCGCAGCCTGAGCACGCCGGTCGTCGTGCCCTCACATCCGCCCCGCACCCGGTCGAGCACGTCCGCCCGCTCGGTATGCAGGATGTTCATCAGGTCACCGCCGTCGTCGATGACCAGATCAGGACCGGGGGTCCCGTCCGCCCCTAGCGCGAGCGCGATGTGCTCGTAGTAGGCGCGGCGGTCCACCCCGGCGCGGGCGAACACCGCCACCCCGTCGCTTGCGGCGAGCGCGGCGGCGATGTCGTCCTGGGTGGACAGCGGGTTCGACGCCGCCAGCGCCACCTGCGCGCCGCCGGCCTGCAGCGTCCGTGCCAGCACCGCCGTCTCCGCCGTCACGTGCAGGCAGGCGGCGACGGTCATCCCGTCGAACGGCCGCTGCTCGCGGAACCGGGCAGCGAGGGCCTCAAGCAGCGGCATGGACCGCTGTGAGTAACTGATGCGCCTCGCTCCCGACTCCGCGAGTTCGGCGTCGGCGCTGTAGGGGCGCGGCGGGCCGCCGGTCATCGCTCGCTCAGTACCGGTAGTGGTCCGGCTTGTACGGGCCCTCGACCGGGACGCCGATGTAGTCGGCCTGCTCCTTGGTCAGCACGGTCAGCTTCACGCCGAG
>DATBBI010000124.1:0-3197 GCA_036271115.1 Trebonia sp. | reverse complement strand
CCTGGTAAACGGCTCGGTCACGCCGCTGCGCTTGGCCACCATCAAGATGACCGACTCCTGCGTGGTGAACCGCCGCCCGCATTCCGGGCAGGACCTGCGCCGGCGGATCGCGGTGCCATCTTCGGCGACCCGGCTGTCGATCACCCGGCTATCGGGGTGGCGGCAGAACGGACAGTACACGCGATCACCTCCCGGTGCGAGCCCTCATCCCCAATGATATCCACAACCTGTGGATGAACCACATCTGTGTAACTACTAGATGTTGTGGTCAAAGGTAGACCAGACCGCAGCCGCTAGGCAAGCGGTGACGACCGTCGAAACAGAAAAAACTTCGGGGTCAGTCGCGGGGTCAGTCGCGGGGCATCCAGAGGACCTGGCCGGGCCGCACCTGGTCGGTGCTCATCGAGTTCAGCTGCAGGATCTCCTGGATGACCTGCCGGGTGTCCGCGTTCGGGTCGTACGTCTCGGCCAGCGTCCACAGGCTCTGCCCCGGCCGGACCTCGACCCTGGTGATCGCCGCTCCCGCCGTCCCCGGCCGGGGCGTGGCCCCGGAATGCCCCATCGCCTGGGCCGCGCTCGCGAGGGCTACGGATCCGGCGGCGACCAGGAGGACGGCCATCGCGGTGACGACCAGCCGACCGCGCCGGGTGAGCCTGAGAGGTGCCAGGCCCGGGGCGGCGCGCCGCGCGGCGGCCGGCGCGGCCGGGCGTGCCGCGGCCTGATGCGGGGCCGCCTGCTGCTGAGGCGGCGCCGGCGGAACGGGCGGGGTGTCCAGGGCGCCAGGGTTTGTTCGAACAGGCTCGCCCGGCGCCGGCCGGACGACGCGACCGTCCGTGGCGACGAGCCGCAGCGACGGGCGCGGCGCCCGCCCCGCCACGTCCCGCGCGGGACGGCGGCGCCGCGCGGGGCGCGGCCTCAGAAGGACCTCGCCACCTGCAGGCGAGTGCTCCGTGTTTGCCGGCTGGCTGTCTGACCGGTGCGCTACCGTCGCCTTCACGCCCGCCTCCTGACCAAACGTTCGTTCGATGGTACACTCGTTCGATCGCATAGTAGTTCGATCGAACGTCGGATGCCACCTTTGTACCGCACGGGTCTGACATTTCGGAGACACGTCGAACAGATGTTTGGCGAAACACCTAACGAGGGTTTAGGCTGTCTCGTATCCATAAGCGACAACCATGTTCCGGAGGCGCTCTCAATGGAAAACACTGAAGAACGCGGTACATCCGACCTGTCGGACGTGCCGGTACGCCCGAAGGGCAGACCAGGCCGCAAGCCCAAGGGCAGCGCGCCGGTCGTGATACCGGAAACGCCCGACAAGCCTGACCCAGATCACGTGCTCACCTGGCGTCAGCGCAAGGTCCTCCAGGTCATCAGGGATTCTGTGCAGAAGCGCGGCTACCCGCCGTCGATGCGCGAGATCGGCGAGGCGGTCGGGCTGACCAGCACCTCCAGCGTTTCCTACCAGCTGTCCACCCTGCAGAAGAAGGGCTACCTGCACCGCGACGTCGGCCGGCCGCGGACGGTCGAGGTACGGCTGCCCGGGCACCCGGCGGTCCGCCCGGAGCAGACCAAGGAATCCGACGCTGAGCTGGCTCCCGCCGCCGACGGGCTGGACATCGCCTCCCAGGAGGCCACCTACGTGCCGCTGGTCGGCCGGATCGCGGCAGGCACCCCGATCCTCGCCGAGGAGCAGGTTGAGGACATCCTGCCGCTGCCCAGGCAGCTCGTGGGCGAGGGCACCCTGTTCATGCTGAACGTCGCTGGTGACTCGATGATCAACGCGGCGATCGCCGACGGCGACTGGGTGGTCGTCCGGCAGCAGGAAGACGCGGAGAACGGCGAGATCGTGGCCGCGATGGTGGACGGCGACGCCACGGTGAAGACGCTCAAGCGGAGCGACGGGCACGTCTGGCTGATGCCGCACAATCCCGCCTACACGCCGATCCTCGGCGATGACGCCAAGATCCTCGGCAAAGTGGTGGCGGTGCTCCGCCGGGTATGAGCCGCGAGTCCGAGCGGACGAGCAGATCACCGGCCGCCGCTCGTCACCGGGCGACGATATTGACCAGTTTCGGGGGCCGCACGATCACCCGCTGGACCTGCAGTCCGGCCACCGAGCGCGCCACGCCCTGCGTGGCCAGCGCCAGGTCGCGCAGCTCATCCTCCGTGATCTCCGGAGAGACTTCCAGCCGGTCGCGGACCTTGCCGTTCACCTGCACCACGCAGGTGACACTGTCCTGAACCAGGAGAGCCGGGTCCGCGGCCGGCCAGGCGGTCCTGGCCACTGACGGGATCCCCACCGGCCCCGCCGGCCCTGCCGCCCCGCCGGGTCCGCGCAGCGCCTCCCAGCACTCTTCGGCCGTGTACGGGGCGAACAGCGACAGCATCACGGCCAGCGCCTCGGCGGCTTCCCGCACCGCGGGGTCGGCCGCGCCCGGTCCTGAGTCGATCGCCTTCCTGGTGGCGCTGACCAGTTCCATCAGCCGCGCGACCGCGACGTTCAGGTGATAGTCCTCCACCTGGCGGGTGACCTCGTCGATGACGCGGTGCGTGACCCGGCGCAGCTCATGGTCGCCGTCCTCGGCCGGGGCGCCGGCATCAGCGCCCGCATCGCGCGCCGCGGCCACCTCGGACGAGATCCGGTGGACCCGGCTCAGGAACTTCACCATGGCGTCCGGGTTGACGTCGGCCCAGTCGATGTCGTCCTGCGGCGGCGAGGCGAAGACCATGGTCAGCCGGATCGCGTCCACGCCGTACAGCGCGATCTGCTCCCCCAGGTCCACGCCGTTGCCCAGCGACTTGGACATCGCCTTGCCGCGGTTGATGACCTGCCCCTGGTTGATCAGCCGGGTGAACGGCTCGCCGAACGACAGCAGCCCCATGTCCTGCAGCACCTTGGTGAAGAACCGCGCGTACAGCAGGTGCAGGATGGCGTGCTCAACGCCGCCCACGTACAGGTCAACCGGCGCCCACCGCTCGGTGTCGGCCGTCCGGAACGGTCCGTCGGCGTACCGCGGCGAGCAGTACCGGAACTGGTACCACGAGGAGTCGACGAAGGTGTCCATCGTGTCGGTGTCCCGCAGCGCCGGGCCGCCGCACTTCGGGCAGTCCACGTTCACCCAGTCCGAAGCGGCCGCCAGCGGCGACACGCCGTGCGGCTGCAGGTCGGCCCCGCGCAGGTCGGGCAGCACGAC
>DATBBI010000123.1:0-13857 GCA_036271115.1 Trebonia sp. | reverse complement strand
AGCCAGCTGTCGGCTCGACGTGGTGGGCGCCCAACGCACGCGGTTGGTGGATCGCGATCCTGTTCGCCATCGGATCGCTGCTGTTCGCGATCGGTTCGGTGCCGGGATACGCCAGCGCCGCCGGGGCCGTCGGGGATACGGTCACCTACTTTGTCGGCTCACTGTTTTTCACCACGGCCTCATTCCTGAGCTACCGGGAGGCGGTCGACGCCTCCCCGGGCACGCTGAACCCCGCGCACCGGCGCTTTTTCGTCTACCAGCCGAGGCGGATCGACTGGTGGGCCACCGCGGTGCAGCTCGTCGGGACCCTGTACTTCAACGTCAGCACCGGCGTGGCCATGGTGACCGACCTCTCCGCGCAGACGGCTCACCAGCACGTGTGGCGGCCCGATGCTATCGGCTCGGTCTGCTTCCTGGTGTCTAGCGCACTGGCCTGGTACGAGATCTGCCACGGCTGGGCCGCTTGGCGCCCCCGGTCCTATTCCTGGTGGATCACGCTGCTCAACCTCGTCGGGTCGATCGCCTTCGGCATCTCCGCCATGGCCGGCTACATCAACCCGGTGACCGGCCAGGTGCACGACGCCGGGCGAGCCGACGCGCAGACCCTGATCGGCGCGGTGTGCTTCCTCATCGGCGCCGTCCTGCTGTTGCCCGAACGCACCCAGCCGGTCAGCGGCCAGGTGATGACGCCCGCTGCCGACGCTGGCGTCGGCCCGTGACCGGCCCGATGGCACGTCACGTCAGAGGTGGCTGAACCCGCCCGATTCCTCCTTGGTCATGGGCGCCGTGACCGGGTGCCTGTCGAAGTGCGCCACGGCTTCCCGGAAGTCGTCGAGCAGCATGGAGGCCATGTCGCGGCTGACGCCCAGGCGGACCAGGATGCGCTGCACGGCGATGTCAGACACCGCTCCGGTCAGGGTGTAGGCGGGCACCTGCCAGCCGCGGTTACGCAGCCGGTCGGCCAGGTCGAACAGGGTGTACCCGGGATCCTCGCCTTCGCGGATCCGCCAGCAGACCGTCGGGATGCCGGTGGCGGGGTCGCTGTCGCACAGCAGCTCGAACGGACCGAGCTTGACGATTTCGGAGGCGAGGTACTGCCCGATCCCGTACGACGCCATATGGATGTTCCGGTAGCCCTCGTAACCAAGTCGCAGGAAGTTGTAGTAGCTGGCGACGATCTGCCCGGCCGGGCGGGAGAAGTTGATCTGGAATACCGGCATATCGCCGCCCAGGTAGTTGACGTGGAAGATGAGGTCGTCGGGGAGCTCGGCGACGTCACGGAACACGACCCAGCCGGCTCCCAGCGGAGCCAGCCCGAACTTGTGCCCCGACGCGGAGATCGACTTGACCCGGGGCAGCCGGAAGTCGAAAGCGACCTCGGGCGCGCAGAACGGGGCCAGGAAGCCGCCGCTGGCCCCGTCCACGTGGATGTCGACGTCCAGGCCGGTGTCGGCCTGCAACTTGTCCAGGGCCTGGGAGATGGCCTCCACCGGCTCGTACGCGCCGGTGTAGGTGACGCCGAGGGTCGGCACGACCATGATCGTGTTCTCGTCCACCCGCTCCAGCATCGACTCGGGGTCCATCATGTAACGGCCCGGTGCCATCGGGACCTCGCGAATCTCGACATCCCAGTAGCGGGCGAACTTGTGCCACACCACCTGCACCGGGCCGCAGACGAAGTTCGGGGTGTCGGTCGGCTTGCCCTCGGCGCGCCGCTTGGCCCGCCACCGCCACTTGGCCGCCATGCCTGCCAGCATGCAGGCCTCCGACGAGCCGATGGCCGAGGTGCCGACGGTGTTGGCCGCATCGGGCGCGTTCCACAGGTCCGCCATCATGTGCACGCAGCGCCGCTCGATCTCGGCGGTCTGCGGGTACTCGTCCCTGTCGATCATGTTCTTGTTGATCGACAGCGCCATCAGGCCCAGGACCTCGGGTTCCTCCCACGTCTGGCAGAACGTGGCCAGGTTCTGGCGGGCGTTGCCGTCCATCATCAGCTCATCCGCCACCAGCTGGTACGCCTCCCTCGGCTGGGTCTCCTGCCGCGGGAACTTGTACTTCGGGATCGGCCTGTTCAGGTCACGCGCGGCGAACACGCAGTCGTCGAACTGGTCACGGACGGAATCGCGGTCGTGCAGTGTCATGGTCAGCATCTCCTTGATCGAGCGCCACTCAGCACCGGCGATCACCCCGGCCCGGCACCAGCCTCGAAGCGTCGCCTGCTCCCTGACCCCGATACTGGCCCGGCCTGTCCCGTGCCGTCATCACCCGATTCGAAGTACTGATCCGGGATGAGTAACTAGCTGGTGACAACCGTCAGGCCGAGCCTGCCAGCCTGGTCCGCGGCGGCCCGGCGGTTGGGCACGCCGAGTTTCCCGAGCACGGCCGAGACGTGGTGGCTGGCCGTCTTGGCGGAGATGAACAGCTCCGTGGCGATCTCGGCATCGGTGCGCCCGGCGCAGATCAGGGCGAGCACCTCGCGCTCGCGCCGGGTCAGGCCGGCCGGGTCGCGGCGCGTGGCGGCGCGCTGCCCCACCGGGATCGACCGGATCCCGAGCCGCCGCATGGTCCGGCGGACGAGCCTGGCGGTGGCGGTCGCGCCGAGGTCCTGGCAGATGTCCAGGGCCTGCCGCAGCGCTTCTTCCTCGCCGGAGTCGAGCAGCGCCAGCGCCGCGTCGTACGGGCACCCGAGGTCGTCGTGCGCCTTGGCCGCGCCGCGCCAGTCCCCGTCGAGTTCCATCCGGTACGGGGCCGCGATCTCCCCGGCCGGGATCGATGACGTGCCGGTGCGGCGGATCCAGGCCGCCGCCTCGCCGCGCAGCCATGGGGAGGCGCCGTCCGCCGCCAGGCCCGCCAGGGCAGCGTCCCGGTGCGCGGCGGCCAGGTCGCCCGCCAGCCAGTGCGCCTCCGCGCGGCTCAGCCGCATCGGCACCACGTACTGCGGATCGCCGGTGCCGTCGGCCGCCGCCATCGCCTCATCCAGGTACGGCCACGCGTCCGCCGCGTCGCGGCGGGCCAGGATCCGGCCGAGCGTCCCCTGCGGGATCATCCGGTTGACCGGCGAGGACACGATCCGGGCCAGCACCACCGCGGCGAGTTCGATCGCCTCGTCCCACCGCCCGAACCGCTCGAGCGTGGTCGTCCGTACCCCTTGCAGGCAGGTCAGGTACACCCAGAGGTCGTGCTCCTCGCAGTGGGCGATCCCGGCGAGGTAGGGGGATTCCGATGCGGCGTAGCGGCGCTCGCTGCAGTTGATTTCGTGCAGGTTGGTGTAGGTGTGCCCCGCTTCGTAGGCGGCGCCGTGCGCGAGGGCGATGTCAAGCGCCTGCTCTATCTGGGGCATCCCGTCACCGCCGAGCCCCTGGACCGCCCATGCTTGCAGGTTGAGCGTGTACGCCTGCAGGGCGAACGCGTCGAATGAGGCGGCGAGGGTTCCCGCCCGCCCGGCCATGGTCATCGACTCGGCGAACCGCGCCTGTCCAGCCAGGTCGCCGGCGACGCTGGCATACGCCCTGGCCAGCTCCACCGAAGGGCCGAGCGGCTCGAGCACCTGCACCGCCGCCGTGCTGGCGTCGCCCGCTTCCCTGCCCCTGCACAGCCGCCACAGCGTGGTGGACAGCTTGCGAAGGATATCGCCTTCGCGCAGCGGGTCGCCCGTCGTACGCCACAGCGACAGGGCTCGCTCGTAGGCGGCCGCGGCCGCGTCCCAAGCGTCGATCACCGACAACTCGTCGGCCAGTGCCTCGTAACGGCCGGCCAGGACCGCGGGCGGCTCGCCCTTGGCGACGCGCAGCGCCCGCTCGAACTGCGCGGCCGCCTCCCGGTGCGACCCGAGCCCGGCGGCGTGCCGCCCGGCGAGCGTGGCGTGCTCTAGCGTGGCCGGGGCGTCGCCGGACGCCTCGGCATGGAAGGCGAGCCTGGCGTGGTCGGTGCTGCCCGCCGCCAGCAGCGCGGCTAGGAGCCGGGCATGGATGGCCGGCTGGCGGTGCGCGGGGATGTCTTGCGCCACCGCGCGGCGGGCGATCTCGTGCCGGAACCGCAGGACGGCGCCGTCGGCGGTGAGCAGACCCCGGTCGACGAGTTCGTCCACCACTGACGGCGGGCAGTCGGCGGCCCGCTCCAGCAGCCACGGCTCGACGACGGAGCCGATCAGCGCGGCGGCGTGCAGCACGTCGCGTGCGCCTTGCCCGAGCCCCGCGACACGCGCGAGCACCGCGTCAACGGCCGACCTTGGCACCCGGTCCAGCCCGGTGCGCAGCGTCTCCGTCACGTAGAAGGGGTTGCCGCCGGTGACCCGGTACAGCTCGGCGGCGTCCAGGCCGCTGCCGGCCGACAGTGCCGCGACGGCCGCCGCGGACAGCGGCGACAGGTCCACCCGTCGCGTGCACCGCTGCACCGCCAAGTCCCCGAGCGCCGTCCGCAGCGGATAGCTGGCCGCGAGCTCATCGTCCCGGTACGTCACGATGAGCAGCACGGGCAGCGAGCCGATCCGCCGGGCGAGGAACCGCAGCAGGTCGAGCGTCGCCTCGTCAGCCCAGTGGATGTCCTCGACGACGACGACGCTCAGCCGGTCCGGCTTCGCGAGCTCACCGAGCAGCAGGCCGAACAGTTCCTCCCGCTCGGCTAGCGCGTCGAAGCGCCCGGCCAGCTCCGCCAGTTCCCCGCCGATCTGGCCGGCGATGTCAAGGAACGCCCCGAGCGGCCGCGGCGTGAACAGCCCGTCGCACGCCCCCAGGTAAAACCGCGCGCCGTCAAGGCCGGCGGTGAACCGCTCGACGAGCGCGGACTTGCCCACTCCGGCCTCGCCGGAGACAAGCACCAGCCGCCCCTGGCCACGTCGCGCCTCGTCGGCGCAGGCGGCCAGCGATGCCAGCGGCCCTTCCCGCTCAAGCAGCCCCATGACATCCAGTGTCGGTCATGGGCCGCCCAGCAGGCAATTAAGGGTCGGGACCGCCCAGCGCAAAGTCACCGCGCCGGCACGGTCGCCGTAGTCGCGCGGAACGCCCGCCGGTAGGCCTGCGGCGTCGTCCGCAGCGCCCGGCCGAAGTGCTTGCGCAGGTTGTCCGGGCTGCCGAAGCCGCTCTCCCTGGCGAGCACGTCCACGGGCAGGTCGCTGGTCTCGAGCAGTCGCTGGGCGAGACCGATCCGTTCTCGCACGATCCACGACAGCGGCGTCGTCCCGGTGCTCGCCAGGAACCGCCGGGCGAACGTGCGCGGGCTCATCGCCGACCGCGCGGCGAGGTCGGCGACCGTGAGCTGCTCGTCGAGGTGCCCCCGCAGCCAGCCGATCGTGTCGGCGAACAGGTCGCCGTCGTCGAGCGGCGGCATCGGCGTCTCGATGTACTGCGCCTGGCCGCCGGGCCTGTGCAGCGGGACGACGAGGTCGCGTGCCACCTTGGCGGCGATCTCGGTCCCGTGGTCGCGCTGCACCAGGTGCAGGCAGAGATCGAGGCTGGCCGCGCTTCCGGCGGAGGTGAGCAGATCTCCTTCGTCGGTGTACAGCACCTTCGGGTCCACCGACACCCGCGGATACCGGCGCGCGAGATCCGCGCACTCCGACCAGTGCGTCGTCGCCGTGTGCCCGTCGAGCAGTCCCGCGGCCGCCAGCACGAACGCCCCCGTGCACAGCGAGACGATCCGCTGGCCCCGCGACCTGGCCAGCCGCAGGGCGTCGAGCACCGGAGCGGGAACCGAGCCAGGATCCACCAATGGCAGCACGACCACGGTCTCCGCAACGGCCAGCGCGTCCAGGCCGTGCGGAACCTCCACGCGCAGCCCGCCGTCGGTCATCACCGACGGCGCAGGACCGCAGACCGACAGCGAGTACAGCGGATCGCCGGACGCGGTGGTGATGATCGTGCCGAAGACGTCGTTCGCCACCGCGAGTTCGAACAGCGTGACACCGTCGCAAGCCAGCGCCGCGACGCGATGCGGCGCAGTGGCAGTTTTGTCCTGCACCCTGTCAATAATGCCACTTTCGTCGCGGCATGGCCAGGTGGAGGCTAGAAGCATGCGAGGCATCCACCGCGATCATCGGCCCTCTTCCGCAGCGTCCGCGGTGCTGAGCCTGGACGATCTCCTGCTCGGCGATCCGCTCGGCCTGCGGCCGGCCAGCCGCGCCGACCGGGTCCGCGCGCGGGTATCCGGCGCGTCGCTGGACACGACGCTGGCGGTCGGCGTGCCACCGGAGTCGTCGCGGCTGCTGGCCACGCGGGCCAGGGACATCGTCACGCTGCCCCGCCGCCAGGCGCTGGCGCGCGACTGGGAGCACCTGCTTCGCGTCGCGCGAGGCGGGAAGCCCGGCCAGGTGCGCCGCATCCGCGCCAGCCAGATCGCCGCGGCCGGGCCGGTCATCAGCGAGCTGGCGGAACGCCTCGCCGCGCCGCTGCCGGTCGGGGCGCGCGGCGTGGCCATGGCCACCGTCCTGCTGACCGACGCCACCGGCCCGGTGTACAACGGGCGCAGCCGCGAGACCCTCACCACCGCGCTCGAGGCCGCGATGCAGCAGCTCGACCCCGCGCAGCCAGTCTTCACCTGACCGCCGGCCCGCAAGCGGTCGTCACGGCACCGTGTACGCCACCACCTGCGGAACCCCGCCCCTGGTGGTCGCGGTCTTGTCGGGAGCGCCCGCGGCGACGATCACCGCGTTGCCGGCCACCGCGATCGGCGCGTTCGTCTCAGCGGGCAGCTTCTGCTGGTCCACGATCGCGCCGGTGCTCCGGTTCAGCGCGATCAGCTCGCCGGTGACCAGCGTGGTGACCACCAGGTTGTTGACCACGGTGGCCCCGCCGAGCGGGAAGCTCGCCACCTTCGTGGCCCATTCCACCGTGCCGGTGGCCAGGCTGAGCGCTTCCACTTCCCCGCTGACCCCGACGCCGGCCGAGGCGTCGGCGGTGACGCTCTGCAGGCTGCTGATCGTGAGCGGCAGGTTAATGGTCTCCAGGTACACGGTGCCGTCCGCCAGCGCCATGTTGGCCAGGATGCCGCCGTACGATCCCGGCGCGATCACGTAGGGCGGCTTCAGGGTGATCTTGTGCTCGAGCAGCAGCAGCGAGTCGTCATCGTGACCGTTGTGCTCGCCGACCGGCGTCTTCCACAGCAGCGCCCCTGTCTGGGCGTTCATCGCGTAGACGTCGCCCATCTTGCCGCCGCCGATGATCGCCGGCACCCCGCCCACCGTCGCCGCGATCGGCGACGCCTGCATGTCCCAGTCCTTGAAGTCGTTCGGAACGGCCTGGTAGTACCAGCGCAGCTTCCCCGTCGCCGCGTCCAGGTTCACCTCGCTGTTGGTGTAGAGCAGCCGGGCCGGCTGCGAGATAGCTGACTGCAGCGTCTGGTACGGGTTTCCTGTCCCGAACGTCACCGTTCCGTCGCCCCCGACGAGCGGCGTTTCCCAGGCGCCGCCCGCCCCGAGGCCGAGCGCCTGCACGCCAGGCGCGGGACCGGTCAGCGTGTTGAACTTCCACAGCAGCGCGCCGTTCGACGCGTTGAGCGCCATCAGCACCCCGCCGCCGGATCCTGACCCGTAGGCGGTGGACAGGTAAACCCGCCCGCCGGAAACCTGCGGCTGCATCTCGAACGTCCCCTGGCCGCTGGCGAGCAGGCTGCTGTCTGTCCAGGCCGGCTTCCCCGTCGCGGCGTTGAGCGCGAATGCCGCGGTCGCCGTCTGCCCGTACACCCGGCCGTCCGCCACCGCCACCCCGTTGGGCCCGGGACCGGTCTTCACCGGGACGTTCACCTGGTAGTCCCACTTCAGCTTGCCGGTGGCGAGGGATAGCGCGTAGACGTTGCTGTACAGGTCCTGCATGTACACCACGCCGTCCGCCACGACCGGGTTGGCGGCCAGCGAGCCGGCGCCGTGCAGGTTCGCCGCTCCCTGACCGGTGAGCTTGAACGCCCACGCCTCCTTGAGCTGTGACACGTTCGCCGACGTGATCGTCGAGCCCGTGGCGACCCTGGTGTTGGCCAGGTCGCCGTTCGGGTACAGCCAGGACCCTGACGGCGCGGCCGCGCCCGCGAACGTGCTGGTCACCGGGGCGGGCTGGGTGGAGCTCGCGGAGGAGCAGCCCGTGGCGAGCAGGGCCAGGGCCGACGCGGCAACCAGGCCAGCGTAGAAACGACCGTGTGAAAACTGGCTCGCAGTCATCCGATTCACCCCACTTAAAGTGATATCACAATGATAGATCTGTGAAATCAGCTTAGTCAACCGTGCAGTCCCCCGCGAAGAACGCGCGGCCACCCTATTGACGGAACCGGCCGCCCCCGCTACCGTGCCGGCACATGACCGATCTCGGCTCGCTCGCCGCGCGGATCGCCGACGGCTCGATTGAGGTCATCGACCTCACGTCGCCGCTGCACGCGGGGACGCCCATCCTCCAGCTGCCGCCCCAGTGGGGCCAGACGAACACCTTCCAGCTCGAGGAGATCAGCCGCTACGACGACCGGGGCCCCGCCTGGTACTGGAACAACATCCGCACCGGCGAGCACACCGGCACGCACCTGGACGCGCCGAACCACTGGGTCACCGGCAAGGATCTCGAGGACGTGTCGCAGATTCCGCCTGGCCGGCTGATCGGCCCCGCGGTCGTCATCGATCGCGTCGCCGAGGCGACGCGGGATCCCGACTACCTCCTCGACGCCGGGGACCTCGACGACTGGCAGCAACAGCACGGCCCGCTGCCGGACAGCGGCTGGCTGCTCTTCCGCACCGGCTGGTCCGCTCGCGGCGACGACCCGCGGCGGTTCGCCAACGCCGACGACACGGGCGCGCACACCCCGGGCATGACGCACGCCGCCGCCAGGTACCTCGCCGCGAGCAGCCTGCTGGGAGTGGGCGTGGAGACGGTCGGCACCGACGCGGGCCAGGCCTACGGCTTCGACCCCGCGTTCCCGTGCCATCAGGAGGTGCTCGGCGCGGGCAAATACGGCCTCACCCAGCTCCGCAACCTCGACAAGCTCCCGGTGACGGGCGCGGTCGTCATCGCCGCCCCGCTGCCGATCGTCACCGGCTCAGGCTCGCCGGCCCGCGTGCTCGCGCTCGTAGAGAAATGACCACCGTCGCCGACGCGGTCGGCGCCGCGCTGGCCCAGGCAGGCGTCAGGACCGTGTTCGGCGTGGTCGGCAGCGGCAACTTCCACGTCACGAACGCGCTGACCGCGGGCGGCGCCCGCTTCGTCGCCGCGCGGCACGAGGGCGGCGCCGCCGTGATGGCCGACGCCTACGCGCGGCTGTCCGGCGAGCTCGGCGTGCTGTCGGTGCACCAGGGCCCGGGCCTGACCAACGCGCTGACCGGCATCACCGAGGCGGCCAAGAGCCGCACCCCGCTGCTGATCCTGGCCCCCGCGGCGACCAGCCCGCGATCGAACTTCTACCTCGACGACGCCGCGCTGGCCACCGCGGTCGGCGCGGTCCCCGTGCGGCTCGGTTCCGCCGCCACCGCCGCCGCGGACCTGGCCCGCGCCTGCCGCATCGCCGTCACCCAGCGGCGCACCGTGCTGCTCAGCATGCCGCTCGACGTGCAGGCCGCGCCCGCGTCGCCGTTCACCCTGCCCGCCGTGCCGCCAGCCGGGGTCCCCGCGCCCGCCGGGGAAGCGGTCGGTGCGCTGGCCGACGCCCTGACCGCCGCCCGCAGGCCGGTCTTTATCGCCGGCCGGGGCGCTAGAAATGCGGGAAAAGAAATAAAGCATTTGTCCGAACGTACGGGGGCTCTTCTTGCCACCTCAGCCGTCTCTCGCGGCTTGTTCCGCGACGCGCCGTTCAGTCTCGACGTCAGCGGCGGCTTCGCCACCCCGGTCGCGGCCGAACTGATCAAGGACGCCGACCTGCTGGTCGGCTGGGGCTGCGCGCTGAACATGTGGACGCTGCGGCACGGCACGCTCGTCGGCGGCACCACGACCGTGGTCCAGGTCGACCTCGATCCGGACGCGCTCGGCGCGCATCACCGGATCGACCTCGGCGTCACCGGCGACACGGCGGCGACGGCCAGGGCGGTGCACGAGGAGCTGGACCGGCGCGCCGGCGGACCGCCGCCGCCGGGGGAGTGGCCGCGGGGCTACCGCTCCGCCGAAGTCGCCGGCCGCCTCGCCCGCGAGGGACGCTGGCGCGACGTGCCCTATAAAGAGGCGCGAGAACACGGCCGTATCGACCCGCGCACGCTGTCCATCGCACTGGACGGCATGCTGCCCCCGCAGCGGACGGTCGCGGTCGACTCGGGCAACTTCATGGGCTACCCGGCCATGTACCTCGACGTCCCCGACGCCGACGGCTTCGTCTTCACCCAGGCCTTCCAGTCGATCGGCCTGGGCCTCGCGACCGCGATCGGCGCGGCCGTCGCCCGCCCCGGCCGGCTGACCGTGGCCGCGCTCGGCGACGGCGGCCTGCTGATGAGCGTCGCCGACCTGGAGACGGCGGTCCGCCTCGGCCTCGACCTCCTCGTCGTCGTGTACGACGACGAGGCCTACGGCGCGGAAGTGCACCACTTCGGCCCGGACGGCTACCCGCTCGACCACGTCACGTTCCCGCCGGCCGACATCGCCGGCATCGGCCGCGGCTTCGGCTGCGCCGCGGTCACCGTCCGCGCCCCGGCCGACCTGGACGCGGTCGCGGCCTGGCTGGCCGGCCCGCGCGACCGCCCGATGGTCGTGGACGCGAAGGTGGCCCGCGGCGAGCCGTCGTGGTGGCTGGCCGAAGCCTTCCGCGGCCACTGACGGCCGCGGAAGGCCCCAGGATCAGGCGGGGTCGGCCGGGGTGCCGGGGCCGGATTCCTTGTGCACCGTCTCGGTGTGCACCGTCTCAGCGCGGCCCGCGGGGAAGATCCGCTCCGCCACGCGGATCAGCTGGTCGGCCCGGTCCCGCATCATCTCGAACCGCTGGATGACCTGCTCGACCCGGTCCTGCAGCCGCTCGGCGGGATCCCGCCACTCGCGGTGATCACCCGGTCCTTGGTGGCCGCGATGCGGCGCATGCGGGGGGTGCGGCGGGTGCGGAGGACTTGGCGGGGACGTCCAGTGGTGCCAGCCGCCCGTGCCTTCGTGTTCGTGTTCGTCTTCGCCGGCCAGTTCCTCGGCCGCGTCGGCGGCTTCCTCCGCCTGCTCGGCCGCCTCGGCCGCCTTGCCGGCCAGTTCGATGGCCTGCTCGGACCGCCGCCGGGCCTGCTCAGCGGTGGTGCGGGCCTCATCGGCCCGCTGCTGGGCCCTGGCGATCTCCTCGTCGGAGCCCCATTCCCTGGTCAGGTCGGCCGCCTCCTGGGTCAGGTCCGCGGCGCTCTCCGCCGCGCTCGCGGCCTCATCCGCGCGCTCGGCCCGGATCTCGGCTTCCTCCGCCGCCTCCCGCGCCCGCTCCGCGAGCTCACGAGCCCGCCGGGCCTGCTCGTCGGCGGCGGCCTGCTCGTCGGCGGCCCACTGCGCTTCCGCGGCGTACTGCGCTTCCGCCGCGGCCTGCTCTTCCGCGGAAAGCTCTTCGTCGGGCTCGTGCTCCACGTCGTCGTGCACGGCGTGCCTGGCGACGCTGTACGGTTCGCCGGTCTCCGCCATCCGCTGCCGCGTGGCGCTCTTCCTGGCTTTGTCCGCAGTCATGATCGCTCTTCTTCCTGGCGAGTCTGCCCGCGTCTGCTCGCCACGGTGCAGAGCCATGACTTATGAAGGCACCCGAGTCGTGGACCCTTGTCCTCGTCGCCGCCTGCGGCGCGGGCCGCCGGAAGGCTCGGAAGCGGGCAGGGATGCGCTGCCAACTAGCAGCAGAGTACATCACGATATAACGCGTTGCAAGGGGTGTAACCGGGCGCACCGGACACAGGTGGCGGCCGCCGGACGTGCCGCCAGCCGGCCCTGCCCGACGGGCTCGCCGCACCGGACGCAGACGCCGTACGCGCCCTCGTCGAGCCTGCCGATGGCGGCGTCGATCGCCGCGATCTGTTCCCTGGCCCGCGCGAGCAGCGCGGCGGTGTGCTGCCGCTCGAACGCGAGTGTCGCGCCTTCCGGGTCGTGCTCGTCGTCGGTCCCCGGCTCGCTAGCGGCCGCGGCGATCCCGGCGAACTCCCGGTCCAGGGCCGCGGCCAGGCCGCGCACGCGGGCGCGCTCCGCCAGCAGCAGTTCGCGGGTAGTCGCCATCGTCCGATTCTAGGTGCGCCGCTTCTTAGGTTCCTTTAAGGTCACCGGACGGCCCGTTTGTGGCGGGGCCGCTGGACTGGCGTGCATCCGATCCATGAAGGAGCGTGTCATGCCAGTCCCCAGCCGCCGTCTCGTCATCGCCGGAGTCGCCATCGCCGTGCTGATCGCGGTGCCCGCCGCCGCCTTCGCGTCCGGGCCCACGTCGTCCGGCAAGCCGGGGCCGTCCGCGACGGCGAGCAGCTCCGCGCAGCCGGGCAAGTCTCCGGCGGCCGGCACGTCGCCACTGCCGAACAGCTCTGCGTTGGCCATGAAGGCCGCGGCGCGCGCGTCCAGGGCGCACGACAGCGGGGCCGCCCCGTCGATGGTGGCCGCCCTCGCCACCCAGCTCGGCGTCAGCCACAGCGCGGCCCAGCGCGCGATGAACCAGATCGACGCGCTGAGCGACAGGAACGGCGTGGATCCCGCCAGCCCGGCGTTCGCCGCGATCGCTCACCAGCTCGGCGTGACCCCGGCCCGGCTGGCCGCCGCGCTTGACGCGGCCAAGCAGGCACTCGGGCGAAGCCTGAACCGGTAAGTAAGCAGTGCCGGCGTACGCGAGGACCCGCGCATAATGGATCACGTGCGGGTCCTCGTTGTCGATGACGACGCGGCGGTGCGCCAGTCGCTTTCCACCGCGCTGGGGCGTGACGGATATGAGGTGCTGGCCGCCGACAGCGGCGGAGCCGCGCTCGCCCACATGGCGGCGACCAGCGTCGACGCGGTCGTGCTCGACGTCGCCATGCGCGAGCCGAACGGCCTTGAGGTGTGCCGTCGGCTCAGGTCCCGCGGCGACCGGACGCCGATCTTGATGCTCACCGCCCGCGACCTGGTCGACGACCGCGTCGCCGGCCTGGACGCGGGCGCGGACGACTACCTGGCCAAGCCGTTCGCGCTCGCCGAGCTGCGCGCCCGGCTGCGCGCGCTGCTGCGCCGCAATGCCGCCAGCGCCGAACAGCTCAGCTTCGGCGACCTGGCGCTCGACCTGGCGGCCGCGCGGGTGACGAGGGGCGGGCGCGAGGTTCCCGTCACCCGCACCGAGTACCTGCTCATCGAACTGTTCCTGCGCAACCCCGGCCGGGTGCTGAGCCACTCGCAGATCTTCCAGGCGGTCTGGGGCTACGACTTCGGCCTGCGCTCGCACAACCTGTGGGTGTACATGAGCTACCTGCGTGCCAAGCTCGAGGCGGCCGGCGAGCCGCGCGTCCTGCACACCGTGCGCGGGCTCGGCTACGTCCTGCGCGACGCGCCATGACGCTGCGGAACCGGGTCTCGGCGGCGGCGGCGGTCGGTGTGCTGATCGTCGTGGCCGCGGTCAGCAGCGTGCTGTATTTCGTCTACGCCGCGAGCGTGCATTCCCGCGTCGACGCGATCCTTTTCGATGCTGCCCAGCAAGCCTCTCGCGTCGCCCAGCAAATCAAGCAGTCGGCCGCGGGCACCAGCGGATCGATCCCCGACTTGGAGCGGCCGGTCACGGTCGGCAGCGTGGAGCTGCAGCTGCTCAGCGGCCCGGTGAACGTAGGCCAGGCTAGTCAGTTCGGTCCGCTCGACAGCCAGGACGTCGCGGTCGCCGAGGGCGCGCAGCCGGGCGCGCAACTCGGCGAGCGCGAATGGCTTGGCGAGGTAGTCGTCCGCGCCCGCGTCCAGGCCCGCGACGCGGTCATCGACCAGGTCGCGGGCGGTCAGCATCAGGATCGGCGTCCGGTCGCCGCGGGAG
>DATBBI010000122.1:0-12992 GCA_036271115.1 Trebonia sp. | reverse complement strand
CGCCGCCAGCGGCGACGTGGCGGCTGCGTTCCGCAGGTTCACCGAGCGGATCAGCCCCGATGAGGCCGAGCAGCTGCGGCAGGCGCTCGACCAGGCGCGCCGCGGCGGGAGCGCGCGATGATCGCGGCGGCGGCGCTGCTGAGCTACGCCGCACTGCTGCTGACAGCCGGAGCGCCCGTGCTGGCGCGGGCCGGCTGGCCGGAGCGCGCGCCGCGGCTGGCGATGGCCGCGTGGATCGCGCTGGCCTTCTCGGCGATCGTGTCCGTGGTGCTCGCCGGGCTGGTGATGCTCGTGCCTGCCCCGCGGGTGAGCCGGGGCATCTCCTGGCTGCTCGCGATCTGCGGGATGCAGCTGCGCGCGCGGTACGCCCACCCCGGCGGCGCCGCGCTTGGCGCGGTCGGAGTGCTGGTCGCGCTCATCCTGGCGGGGCGGCTGGCCTGGTGCGCGTGGGCCACGCTGACCGCCACGGCACGGGCGGGCCGCAGGCACCGGCTGCGGCTGCGGCTGGCCGGCCGCCAGGACGACCGGCTCGGCGCCCTGGTCGTCGAGCACGGCGAGCCCGCCGCCTACTGCATGCCAGGCGCCAAACAGCCGGTCGTGCTCACCACCGCCGCGGTGCGGCTGCTCGACGACACCCAGCTCGCCGCCGTGCTCGCGCACGAGCGGGCGCACCAGTCCGGCCGGCACCACCTGCTCGTCTCGCTGGCCGCGATCCCTGCCGCCGCGTTCCCGTGGGTGCCCGCCTTCCGGCACGCCAGGGATGAGGTCGCCAGGCTGGCCGAGCTGGCCGCCGACGACGTCGCGGCGGCGCGGTCGCCGCGGCTGGCTGTGGCCGAGGCGCTGCTCGCGCTCGGCGCCGCCCCGGTCGTGCCGGCGGCCGCGTGGGCGCTCGCCGCCGGCGGCTCCACGGCCGCGGTCCGCGTCCGGCGGCTGATCGCTGCGCCGAACCCGCTCAGCCGCGCGGCGAGCGCGGCGGGCGCGCTCGCCGTCGCCGCGCTGATCGCGCTGCCGCTCGTGCTGCTGGCCGCCCCGGCATTCGGCGCGGTCGGCACCGGCCACCACGCGCACGTCGGCACCACCTACGCTTACCCGGAGCGGGCCGCCCGGTGACGTCATACCCCTAGGGGGTATAGTAGGCATTGTGCACGCGATCACCCATGCCCTCGCGATCACCTGGTCGATGACCTGGGAGATCACCTGGGCGCTCATCCTCGGGTTCACGCTGGCCGCGATCATCCAGGCCGTGGTGCCCAAGTCGGTGGTCGCGCGGCGGCTCGGCGACGACCGGCCGCGCACCCTGGCGGTGGCGACGGCCTTCGGTGCGGCCTCCTCGTCGTGCTCCTACGCCGCGGTCGCGCTGGCCAGGTCGCTGTACAGGAAGGGCGCCGGCTTCACCGCCGCGATCGCGTTCGAGATCGCCTCGACAAACCTGGTCATCGAGCTCGGCGTGATCCTGGCGCTGCTAATGGGCTGGCAGTTCACCGCCGCCGAGTTCACCGGCGGCCCCATCATGATCGTGATCATCGCGGTGCTGTTCCGGCTGTTCCTGACCAGCCGGCTGCTGGGCGAGGCGCGCACCCAGGCCGGCCGCGGGATCGCCGGGTCGATGGAAGGCCACGCGGCGATGGACATGTCCGTCGGCGGCTCCGAATCGATCACGCGGCGGCTGCTGTCCAGGGACGGCTTCACCGGGGTCTCCCACGTGTTCGTCATGGAGTGGGCCGCGATCATCAGGGACCTGGTCATCGGCCTGCTGGTCGCGGGGGCGATCGCCGCCTGGGTGCCGGACTCGTTCTGGCAGGGCTTCTTCTTCGCCGGCCACCCGCTGGCCGCGAAGCTGTGGGGCCCGCTGATCGGCCCGGTCGTCGCGATCCTCTCGTTCGTCTGCTCGATCGGCAACGTGCCGCTGGCCGTGGTGCTGTGGAAGGGCGGCATCAGCTTCGGGGGCGTGATCGCGTTCATCTTCGCCGACCTGATCATCGCCCCGATCCTGAACATCTACCGCAAGTACTACGGGGCGCGGATGGCCGCGTTCCTGCTCGGCACGCTGTTCGCCGCCATGGCGGCGGCCGGGTACGTGATCGAGCTGGTCTTCGGCGGGCTGGGACTGGTGCCCGACAGGTCGGCCGCGCACATCCCCGACGAGGGCGTGTCGCTGAACTACACGACCTGGCTGAACATCGTGTTCCTGCTGCTCGCTGCCGTGCTGGTCATCAGGTTCGTGCGCACCGGCGGAATCCCGATGTTGCGCATGATGAACGGCGGACCTGATGACGACCACGCCGGGCACGGCGAGCACGGCGGACACGATCAGCACGCGGGGCACGACCACGACGCCCACCATCACCACCAGGCGACCTGACGCCGCCCGGCAGTAGGGGTGGCATCCGCCGGGTATCGTGTTACCCCCCGCGCGGTCAGCCCGCAAGGGCGGGAGAATCGCAGCACAGATCCGGTGCGGGCAGGAGTGGGCGCCAAGTGAGATCGGTATGGTTGTGCGTTCGGACGGGGCTGCGCCAGGACTGGCGCGGCCTCGCGCTGCTGACGCTGATCACAACCCTGATGGGGGCGGTGACGCTGGCCGCGCTCGCGGGGGCTCGCCGCACCGACACGGCGGTCCCCCAGTTCTTGCAGTACGCGGGCCCGTTCCAGGGGCAGATCTCGGCGAACCCCGCGACGTTCGGCAAGATCGCCGCGCTGCCCGGCGTCGCGTACACCGAGACCGGCGCGCTGATGCTGGCTGTCCCGGTCGCGATCGACGGACGGCCGGTCACGGCGAACACGGGCGAGGTGATCACCCAGGCGGTCGTGCACCGGCCGCCGCAGGCGCGAGCGATAGTCCTGGCCGGACGGGACGCCGTGCAGTCGCGAGCGAACGAGGTCCTGCTCAACGAGTCGGCCGCGCAGGCCCTGCACGCGCACGTCGGATCGGTGCTCGAGATGCGCGGGTACCGGCCCAGCGAACTGCAGCAGGTGATGAACGGCGTCAAGCTCCCCCAGGACGTGTCGCTGGGCAGCGTCGTGGTAACCGGAATCATCCGGCTGCCCACCGACCTGACCGACAACGCCGCCGCGGATGCCGACGTGTCCTACACGGGCCAGGGCGACGTCATCGCGACGGCCGCGTTCTACCAGAAGTACGCCGCCTCCGTCGGCCACTTCATTGGCATGTCGTTCCAGCTCAAGCAGGGTGCGGCGGGCATGTCGGCGTTCGTTGCCCAGGTGAAGCACCTGGCCGGTAACGACGCGCAGATCGAGCTCGGGGACGACAATGCCGCGGCGGGCGCCTTCGCCCAGCGGGGCACGACGCTGGAGGCGCTGGCGCTGCTGGTGTTCGCCATCATCGTGGCGCTGGCGCTGCTGGTGGTCGTGGGGCAGAGCCTGGTCCGCCAGACGTACGCCGCGGCCGGCGACTTCCCCGCGCTGCGCTCGCTTGGCGCCACCCCCCGCCAGCTGGCCGCGGCCGCGGCGGCCCCAGGGGCACTGGTCGCCGCGGCCGGGATGGCGCTGGCGATCCCGGTCGCCTACCTGCTGTCGTGGTTCACGCCGCTCGGGCTGGCGCGCCGGGCGGAGATCTCACCGGGGTTCGAGTTCGACGCCGCGGCCCTGCTGGGCGGGGCCGCCGTGCTCGCGCTGCTGCTCGCCGGGCGGGCGGCGCTGGCGGCGCCGCGCGCTGTCCGGACCGGCGCCCGCACGGCGGCGGCCGACGGCCGCCGCGCGGGGCTGGCAGGGCGGCTGGCGGCCCGGGGACTGTCCCCGGCCGCGGTGTCGGGCATCCAGCTCGCGTTCGAGCCGGGCCGCGGCCGGTCGGCCGTCCCGGTCCGCGCGGCGATCGCCGGGATGGCGGCGGCGCTGGCCGCGGTGCTGGCGGCGCTGGTGTTCGGCTCCAGCGTGTCCCACGTGATCGGCGACCCGGCGGTGGCGGGCTGGGACTGGGATGTGACGGTCGGCAACCCGCACTCAGGTGACATCAGCGCGCAGGCCGTGCCGCGGCTACGCGCGGACACGTTCGTCTCGGGGTTCACCGTGACGGCCATGGGCGACGCGCTGCTCGACGGGCGCGACGACGTCACGCTCGTGGGCCTGCAGACCGTCACCGGCCGGGTGGTCCCGCCCGTGCTGGCCGGCCGGCTTCCGACCGTGCCAGGCGAGATCGCGCTGGGCGGCCGGGAGCTGCGGGCGCTGGGCAAGAGCGTCGGGGACACGGTGGTGGCGAGCGGCCCGCACGGCCGGGTCCCGCTGCGCGTCACCGGCGAGGTGGTGCTCTCGCCGGAGATCACCAACGAGCAGACCCAACTCGGCAGCGGCGCGGTCATGACGATGCAGGGCGCGACTGCGGTAAGCGGGTCGCCGATGCCGCGCAACGTGTTCCTCGTGAGCCTGCGAAACCACGGCGGTCCGGCTAGCCCGGCGGCCATCACCAGCCTGAAGCAGCAGTTCCCCGGCACTGTGCTGCCCGCGGTCCCGCCACCCGAGGTGCGGGACCTGTCGGGGGTCAGCGGCCTGCCGCTCATCCTCGCCTTCGTGCTGATGCTGCTCGCCTGCGGCATCATCGCGCACACGCTGCTGACGTCGGTGCGCCGCCGCCGTCGGGACCTGGCGATCCTCAAGACCGTCGGGTTCGTCACGAGCCAGGTCCGCGCGACCGTGGCCTGGCAGGCGACCGCCCTGGCCTGCGCCGGCCTGATCATCGGGGTGCCGCTCGGCCTGCTGGCAGGCCGCTGGGCCTGGATCCTGTTCGCCAGCCAGGTCGCGATCGTGCCGGCGCCGGTGATCTCGCCGCTGACGCTGCTCGCGATCCCCGTCGTCTTGCTGGTGGCCAACGCGATCGCCGCCATTCCCGCGAGGTCCGCCGCGCGCACCCAGGCGGCGGTGATCCTCAGGACCGAATAGCCGCTGACAGCTCCAGGCGCGTCCCGACGGCGTTCGGGATGTACGCCGCGGGGAACCGGTCGGCGAGGGCGCGCTGGGCGGCCCACCCGGTGCAGTGCGCGGGGACGAGGACGGCGGGCGCCAGCCGCTCGAGCTCGGCGCAGACCTGGGGGATCAGCGGCTCGAACAGCGGCCCGCCGAGGTGGAAGCCGCCCACGACCGCGTGCACCTGGCTGACGCCCGTCAGCTTGCGGGCGTACCTGGTGATGTTCACGACGCCGGCGTGCCCGCAGCCGGTCAGCACCACCAGGCCCTTGCCGCGCACGTGCACGATCAGCGCCTGGTCGTCGAGCACCAGCGGGTCCGGCTCCCACCGCCCGCCGCGCAGCGCCTGCTGCGGCGGGAAGCCCGGCTCGAACCCTGACGTCCTGTCGACCTCGCCGGTGATCAGCACGCTGCCGCCGAACAGGAAGCTCGGCTGGCGGTCCTCGATGATCGTGAAGCCCGCGCCCTCGAGCGCGGCGCGGCTGGTCGTCGGCAGCTCGACCGGGTCATGGCCGGGGATCACGAGCCTGCGCCGGTTCCAGAACTCCGGATGGATCATGACCGGCAGGCTGGTCCGGCCGACCGCGCGGATGAAGCCATCCAGGCCGACGGTGTGGTCAAAGTGGCCGTGGCTGAGCACGATGGCCTCGATGCTGCCCGGGTCGACGCCCAGCGCGCGCATGTTCGAGACGAGCCCGTCGGGGCTCAGCCCGGCGTCGAACAACAGCCGGTGCGTGCTGTCGCCCGCGGTGACGGTGATCAGCGCGGCGAAGCCGTGCTCGGCGACCAGGCCCCGGAAGATCCAGCCGTCTTCGAACACCGGCGACTCGGCGCGCCGCGCGTCGCCGATGAACGGCCGGATCGCCGGACCCTGGTTCACCGCGAGCATGTCGGTGACGTTGTCGATGAGGGTCGTGATGACGATGCTGTCGACCGGCTCGAGCGGGATGGTGAGCCGCGGCTCGGTCTCCTCGCTGACCGCCGCGACAGGGACTGGCGGGGCGCTCCCCGCGGTGTCACACATCAGGGCTTGCGGGCCACTCCGCAATGGCCCGACTTGAACTCGGCGGGGGCAGCGTCGTCCGGGTTCGGGCGCCACAAGTGCCACTGCACCAGTCCCGGCTCGAGCACCTCGAGACCGTCGAAGAACCGCGCGACCTCGTCGTAGCTGCGGAGCGTCTGGTGCGTCGCGACGTTCTGGTTGTACCGGCGCGAGGCCTCGCGCTGCGTTTCAGGCAGCAGGTCGCTCGCCGGGTGCGTGATCACCAGGTAGCTCCCGGACGGCACTGCGTCCATGATCGTGGCGACGATCCGCCAGGGATCCTCGTCGTCGGAGATCAGGTGCAGCACGCCGAGCAGCATGACGGCGATGGGCTGGGTGAAGTCCAGCGTGTCCGCCGCTCGCGCCAGCAGCTTGCCGGTGTCACGCAGGTCGATGTCCAGGTAGGCGGTGGCGCCGAGCTTGTTGCTCGTCAGCAGCGCCCGGGCGTGCGCGAGCACGATGGGATCGTTGTCGGTGTACACGACCCGCGCGCCGGGTGCGACCCGCTGGGCCACCTCGTGCGTGTTGTTGGCCGACGGGATGCCGGTCCCGATGTCGAGGAACTGCGTGATGCCGAGCTCGCGGGCCAGCAGCTCGACGACCCGCCCGAGGAACGCGCGGTTGGCGCGCACGCTCTCCCGCAGGCCGGGCCGCGAGGCGATCACGAGCTCGCCGGCTTCCCGGTCCGCCGCGAAGTTGTCCTTCCCGCCCAGCCAGTAGTCGTAGATCCTGGCCGGGTGCGCCACGGACGTGTCGATCTTGCTCAGCTCGGCTTCCGATGACGGCACCGCGTCATCGGGGACGACGCTCTTGAACGGATCCCCGTCTGCCACGGAGCGAGCATATACCGGCGGAACGGGGGGAACCACGCGTCCGTTCAGGAAGAAAAATCGCTTAGCCACAAGCGAAAGGAAACCCATACTGAGGGCATGGGGACGGCGCAGGAGACGCTGCCCGATGAGGAGACCGCGGAGCTGACCTCCGGCTACTGGGAGACGTACAACGCGCGGATGGCCTCGGTCGGGTTCGGCGACGTGGCGCGGCGATTCCCGGGGCTGGTCGGACAGGCGGTGCGGCTGGGCTGGTCGGCCAGCCGGCTGGACACCGCGGCCGCTCTCGGGCTCAACGTGGTCTCCGGGGTGTTCACCGGATTCGCGCTGTTCGCCACGACCGGGGTGCTGGAGGCGCTGTTCGCGGCCGGGCCGACCCCGGAGCGCGTGAAGGCGGCGCTGCCGTCGCTGATCCTGGTCGCCCTCGCCACGGCGGCGAAGTCCGGCCTCTCGATCGCGGCGGGCTGGGCGCAGAGCCGGCTGGAGCCGCAGGTGGACCAGGTGGTCGAGGTGCGCCTGTACGACCTGGCCACGCAGGTGGAACTCGCCGCGTTCGACGAGCCGGACTTCCACGACCAGCTGCAGCGCGCCAGGGACCGGGGAGTGTGGTCGGCGTGGCAGCTGGTGAACAACGTGATCAACTTCGTGACCGCGTTCGCGGGGATCGTCGCCGCGGTGACGGTGGTCGGCCTGCTGAACCCCGTGCTGGTGGTGGTGGTGCTCCTCGCGCAGGCTCCCGGCGCATGGGCCGCGGTGCGGTCGGCGCGGATCCAGTACGTGACCCGGTTCGCGCTGGTCGACAGCTACCGGCGGAAGTACATCCTGGCGGACCTGATCGCCGAGCGGCGCACCGCCGCGGAACTGCGCTCGTTCACGATGCGGTCCTTCCTGCTGGCGCGGGTCTCGCAGCTCGCCGGGTACGTGCGGCGCGCCGAACTGGCCGCGGCGCAGCGCGAGACGACCACCCGGGTCCTCGCGAGCGCGATGGGCGGTATCGCGACCGCCGGGGTCTACGCGTCGCTTGGCGTGCTGCTGGCGACGGGCACGCTGCCGCTGTCGGTCGCGGGCACCGCGGTGCTGGCGATCCGTTCGGCGCACGGGTCGCTGCAGCAGCTGATGTTCTCGGTCAACCAGTGCTACGAGGACGGGCTGTACTTCTCGGACTACCTCGCGTTCTGCGAGGAAGCGCTGAGCCGGCTGCCGCCCGCCGGGTCCGTGGCGGTGCCGCCGGAGTTCTCGCGGATCGAGGTCCGCGGCGTGACGTTCTCCTATCCCGGTGCGGAGGAACTCGCGCTGCGCGACGTGTCCATCGAGATCGGGCGCGGCGAGGTGGTGGCGCTGGTCGGGGAGAACGGGTCGGGCAAGACGACCCTCGCTAAGGTGCTCGCCGGGCTGTACCGGCCGTCGTCGGGGTCCGTGTGCTGGGATTCGGTCTCGCTCGCCGACGTCGACGGCGAGGCGCTGCGGGAGCGGATCGCGGTGATCGCGCAGGACCACGCCAACTGGCCGCTGACCGTGCGGCAGAACATCACGATGGGCCGGCCGCATGACGAGGCGCTGCTGCTGTCGGCCGCGGCCTCGTCGGGGGCGGATACGGTGATTTCCGGCCTGGCGCGAGGCTACGACACGCTGCTGGCCCGCGAGTTCAAGGACGGCGCGGAACTGTCCGGCGGGCAGTGGCAGCGGATCGCCGCCGCGCGCGGCTTCTACCGGAGCGCGCCGCTGCTGATCATGGACGAGCCGACCGCGGCGCTGGACGCGCGCGCCGAGTACGCGCTGTTCTCCTCGCTGCGGACGCTGGCGGCCGACCGGACGGTGCTGATCATCACGCACCGGCTGGCGAGCGTCCGGCACGCGGACCGGATCTACGTGCTCGACCACGGGTCGGTCGCCGAGACGGGCACGCACGCGTCGCTGATGGCGCTGGGCGGTCAGTACGCGGAGCTGTACACGCTTCAGGCGTCCCAGTACGACCTGTGACGCTGTTAGCGGTCGCGTGTCTGGAGGCGGACGCTGACGGTGAAGGCCTTCAGCGCCTCCTCATCGCTCGCGGGGGTGCGCACATTTCCGGTGAAGCCCTCGATCCCCGGCAGGTCGCGGGCCGCCGACCACAGCACGGCAGCTGCCGCGCCGGCGTCGTAGCGGGTGCGGCGCAGCATCACGTCCGGGCCGAGCATCGCCCAGCTCGCGCCCTGGTGACCGTATGGCAGGCCGACGGATCCGGCGTTGATCACGCGGCGGCATCCAGCGCGGGCAGGTTCCCGTGAATATCGGAGAGCACGGCAACGCGCATCCTGCCTGCGTACCCGTCCGGGCTGCCCGTTCAACCTTCGCGGGGCAGCGAGCCTGGGTGAGCGAGCCTGGGTCAGCGAGCGGACGCCGGCGGCCAGACGGGCGCGGTCAGCGGGTCGTCCTCGGGGTCGACAGGCGGCCGGCGCGACAGGATCGGCTTGCTGCGGCCGATCTCCTGGAGGATGGGCCCGATCATGGCCTCGTACGCCTCGGGGCTGTACTTGCGGTGCAGGTCCCGGAGCACGCCCTTGCCGCTCGCTTCCCCGATCAGCTCGTCCAGCACGCGGTAGTCGATCTCCTCGCCTTCCACCAGCCGGTCATAGGCGCTCTGCGCGACCGAGGCGACGGCGGGATGGGCGGCGGACTCGCTCAGGAACATGAGCGTCGCGTCCTTGAGATCCATGCTCAGGAGTCTAAATGCCAGCGGTTGGCGAGCGTCAGCGTTCGTCGAGGACGGCGACCAGCCTGGCGGGGGCCACCGCGCGGTAGGCGTCCTCGCACAGCTCTGTGATCTCGGCCCAGTCGACGTCGCCGTCGAGGCGCACGCCGATCCAGCCGCGGCCGCCGACGTAGGGCGGCCGGAAGAACCGGTCCGGCGCGCCGGCGACGAGCTCGGCCTGCGCGCCGGGCGGCGCGGCGCACCACAGGTGCGGGAAGTCATCGTCATGGTGCCCGGACGCCCACAGCTGCAGGAACGACTTCTTGTCCCGCACGAAGAACGCGGGCGCCCCATGGCTCGGCCGCTCGGTCACCTCGGGCAGCGCGAGGCAGATAGCCCGCAGTCGTTCGGCAAGGTCATCGGCCATCACGCGCCTCCCCGGTTGCCGTCTACGAACAGGCTACCCAGCTCACCCGGCCACGGGCCTGACGCTGGCGGCGTGGCGCCGGGCCAGGGCGCGGTAGATCTCGGGGTTGTTGTCCACCCACTGTTTCGCGCCAGGGGTGAGCTCGCCAACGATTCGCGCGGGGACCCCGGCGGCAAGCATGCCATCGGGGACCTGCATCCGCGGCGGCACCGTCGCGCCCGCGGCGACCAGGGCGTGACTGCCCACGAACGCGCCGTCGAGCACGGTCGCGCCGTTGCCGATCAGCGCCTCGAAGCCGACGACCGCCCCGTGCACCACGCACAGGTGCCCGACCGTCGCTCCCTCGCCGACCTCGGTCGCCGGGTCCCAGCCCCCGTGCAGGACGGAGCCGTCCTGGATATTCGCTCCGCGCCGCACGATGATCGGCCCGAAGTCGGCCCGCAGCACCGCCCCGTACCAGACCGACGCGTCGTCTTCGACGCGCACGTCCCCGATCAGCGTGGCGGTCGGCGCGATCCACGCCGTCGGGCTCACCTGGGGCTCATGACCCTCAAACGCGAACAGTGGCATCCGCCAATAATGCCCGACCCGGCCTGCAGCAGCCTGGCAGGGCAGGAACCACGGGCCCGTTCGGGATGAACAGGAACGTTCAGCGGCGCGGACCTGTCAGCTCGGCGCCGGCCCGCACCCGGCTGGGCCGCCCAAAACACCTCATTTAGTGTGTTCATCATGGGCAGCGAACCAAGCGAGGCCGTCAGGGTCGTCATGAACGGCGTCACCGGGCGCATGGGTTACAACCAGCACCTGGTCCGGTCGGTACTGGCGATCAACGCCGACGATGGCGTGCCGCTCGGCGACGGCCGCAGGGTCCGGTTCGAGCCGGTCCTGGTCGGCCGCAGCGAGGCCAAGCTCCGCGACATCGCGGACCGGCACGGCATCAAGGACTGGACCACCAGCCTGGACGAGGCCCTGGACAGCATCAAGGAAGGCAGCGGGATCTACTTCGACGCCCAGGTCACCAGCCAGCGGTACCCGGCGGTCATGAAGGCGCTCGACGCCGGCGCGCACGTGTACGTCGAGAAGCCGACGGGGGCCACCAGCGAGCAGGCCGCCGACCTGGCGGACGCGGCCGACCGGGCCGGCGTCAAGCACGGGGTGGTGCAGGACAAGCTGTTCCTGCCGGGGATCCGCGCGCTGCGGTCGCTCATCGACGGCGGCTTCTTCGGCCGGATCCTGTCGGTGCGCGGCGAGTTCGGGTACTGGGTGTTCGAGGGCGACTGGCGGACGTCGCAGCGCCCGAGCTGGAATTACCGCAAGGAAGACGGCGGCGGCATCGTGCTCGACATGTTCCCGCACTGGACGTACGTGCTTGAGGGGCTGTTCGGCCCGATCGAGGCGGTCACCGCGCGAGCGGTCACGCACATCCCGGAACGCTGGGACGAGCGCGGCGAGCGGTACGCCGCCACCGCGGATGACGCCGCGTACGCGATCTTCGAGCTGGCCGGGGGCGTCGTCGCCCAGCTCAATTCCTCGTGGTGCGTGCGGGTGCACCGCGGTGAGCTGCTCGAGTTCCAGGTCGACGGGACCGAGGGCAGCGCGGTGGCCGGGTTGCGGGACTGCGTCGCGCAGCACCGCGGCGTCTCCCCGCGTCCCATCTGGAATCCAGATATCCCGAACGTAAGCAGGTTCCTCGATCAATGGCAGCCAGCTCCCTTGGACGGCGAACCTGGCAACGCGTTCCGCCTGCAATGGGAGATGTTCGTCAGGCACGTGGTGGAAGACGCGCCGTTCGGGCAGGATCTGCACGCCGGCGCCCGCGGGGTGCGGGTGGCCGAACTGGGGATGCGGTCGTCGGAGGAAGGGCGGCGCATCGAGGTGCCGGCGACTACAGTGGCGGGCTCATGAAGTTCGTTCTGCCCGCGCCCGACGGGACCCTGCAGCCGTATCAGCTCTCGCCGCCGCGCGCCTGGCCGCGCCCGGAAGGGCCGCCCCGGTCGCGCGTCGTCTACGCGGCGGCGCACGTGGTCGCCGATCCGCTGGGTGACCCGGCGGCGCCGCAGCCCGCGGTGGACTGGGACTCGACGCTGCGGGTGCGCAGGCACCTGTGGGCGTACGGGCTGCGGGTCGCCGAGGCGATGGACACCGCCCAGCGGAACATGGGGCTGGACTGGACCGCTGCCCGCGAGCTCGCGAAGCGGTCCGCGGATGCGGCGAAGGACTTCGGCGACCCGGCGGAACTGGTCGCGGCCGGCGTCGGCACCGACCACGCGCCCGGCGCGCCGGACCTGGACGCGATCGTCACAGCGTACAGCCAGCAGCTGCACGCGATCCGCGCCACCGAAGCCGGGGTCGTCCTTATGGCCAGCAGGGAGCTGGCCGCGCTAGCGCGCGGGCCCGAGGACTACCTCAAGGTGTACGGGGAGGTGCTCAGCCAGGCGGACCGGCCGGTAATCGTGCACTGGCTGGGGGAGATGTTCGACCCGGCGCTCGCCGGCTACTGGGGCTCGCCTGACATCTGGCGCGCCGCGGAGACGCTGCTGCAGCTGATCAGGGAGAACATCGGCAAGATCGACGGCGTGAAGGTGTCGCTGCTCGACGCGCAGCACGAGGTGGCGCTGCGGACCGCGCTCCCGGCGGGCGTGCGGCTGTACACCGGCGACGACTTCAACTACCCGTCGCTGATCGCCTCTGGCAGCGATGCGCTGCTGGGGATCTTCGACGCGATCGCCCCGGCGGCTGCCACGGCGCTGCACGCGCTCGACGAGGGCGACATGCTGAGCTACGAGCGGATCCTCGCGCCCACCGTGACGCTGTCCCGGAAGATCTTCGAGGCGCCGACCTACAACTACAAGACCGGGCTGGCGTTCCTGTCCTGGCTGGCCGGGCATCAGGACGCGTTCGTCATGATCCGCGGCGCCCAGGCGGCGCGATCGCTGCCGCACCTGGTCGAGGTGTTCCGCCTCGCGGACGCCGCCGGCCTGCTGCCGGACCCCGACCTCTCCTTCCGCCGGATGAGCGCGCTGCTCACCCAGTACGGAATCACCCAGTGACAACAGCGATGTGCGGCTGGTTCGCCGGGGGCGGCCTCGTGCTGCCCTTGGCGCC